>CAZXSD010000042.1:0-16567 GCA_964642985.1 uncultured Sulfurimonas sp. | reverse complement strand
AAGAAAGAGCTGAAGCTGAAGCAGTTGCAAAGGCTGAAGAAGAAAGAGCTGAAGCTGAAGCAGTTGCAAAGGCTGAAGAAGAAAGAGCTGAAGCAGAAGCAGTTGCACAAGAAGAAAAAGAGCGATTGGAAGCAGAGAGTTACTATTACGGAAAATGGATTTTTGCTGAAAATGGTGATGAACTCATGATAGATACAAGAACTACATTAAAGTATGAAGCTATAAATGAAAATCTTTTAATGATTACTGAAGAAGATGGCACACAAAAATCATATTTAAGAGCAAGTCCTTCTAAGGTAAATTTAAAAGGAAGTATTAAATTTAAAGATGGAACATATAATGTAGCACTATCTAAAAGCCCTTCAAGAAGGAAAATTTCTTCACGAATTGGCTCTATGAATGTTATTTTAAAAAATATTTCAGATAGCAATATTCAAGCAATTATTCCCATTAATGAAGATGGTATATTTGAAGATAATTCACTTCCAGCAGATGAATATATAATGACTGTTGAACATGTTGAAGAAAGTAATATACCAAATGATAAACCTATTATTAAAAAAATTGATACAGTTATTAAGCTTACAGAAAAAACACAAAATTTAGGGCAGTTTATTCTTTTAGAAGAAAATGAACATAACTTTAAAGCAGAACTATTATTAACTGATAGTTATATTGTGGCAGATAATCTTATTCATACTGCAACGATACGTGTGCATAATATTTCAAGTCAAAAAGCTTATGGGATATGGTTTGATATAAAGATAAAAAATGAAGATAATCGTACTTATTTTAAAAGTGATATAAATGGTAATATTGTAGTAAATGATATAAATTATAGTGATAATACAATGAGTGATGATACTATCGGTACTATATTTCCAAAATTTTATAAAGATATAACTATCTCCTTTGCATTTGAACCAATTTATAAAAATAATAAAAATATTATTGTTGATTTGACTATAAATGATGCAGATGGAAATAATTGGAATGAAAACTTAAAATTTGTACTCTACAAAGGTACATTTGATATAAATATGGATACAAGTAAAGCCAATTTAAAAGGATATTTAAGACTTCCTTACAATGATGAGATTTTAGCAATAGATATGGAAAAAGGAAGTATAACTCTTCCATTATTAAGTGAAGACAAACACTATCCACTTATTTTAGCAAACTCTGGTAAGTTAGGTGGAGAAACAAAATATTCAATAGGAATAGAAAGTGCAACCCTAGATTTTTCAAATTTTAAAAATACTGGAGCTTATGAAAATGATGATAGTGAGAGTGAAGCAACCGATATAGGTTTATATCAGTCTGTTATCTCTTATATTCATTATGGAGATTTGGATTATTGGAAAATTACGACACAAGAAAATATAAACAAGCTTTACAAAGAAGATAATTTTGTAACTACAATCAATGTTTTTGCTAACGATATAGTTATATCTAATGCGATTACAATTAAGGATACAGCTATTGAGATAGTGGAAGTTGATAACAATGCAACATTTATATTAAATGGATATGAGACAAACCTTTCTCAAATAGCAGTTAATTTTGGGGATAAGGTGGCTATAAAGGTAGTTGTTCCTTCTGATGTAGAGATGATTTTGATTACTTTGAAAATGGATAATAATAGTAATAGAGTTTGGAGAATTGAAATTGAGAAAAAAATATCAACTTTAAAAAATGGTTTAGTAGCTCACTATGAATTTGAGGGTAATGCTGATGATAGTAGTGGTAATAGAAATCACGGAACTGAATATGGTGGGGTTAGTTATGTTGATGGGGTGATTGGGAAGGCAGGAAGTTTTGATGGGGTTGATGATTGGATAAAATCCTCATCTTCTGACTTTTCAAATTCTACAATTACGACTTCTGTTTGGGTATATAAAACAGAATGGACAAAAGGTGTAGTTTTAGCAAAAATTGATAAAGTAGGTGCAAATGGTGATAACTATGGAACATCAGTTTCTGTAAGTACAGGTGAGATTGTAGTAAGAACTGAAAGTTCTAAAAATGGTGATGATTTTTATGCTAGATATGAAGAACAAGAAATAAATCAATGGATAAATATAATTCAAGTTTTATCTAATAAAGAGATAATGATATATATTAATGGAGAGTTAGTTGATAAAACTTCCTTAGCAAGTAATTTTATTCCGTACACTGGAAATGCTCCATTACAAATTGGAGGTAGTCCATTAAGAACTGATGGAGGTACATCATATTATAAAGGTTTAATGGATGAACTTAGAATATACAACCGTACATTATCAGAATCAGAAATTCAAGAACTGTACAATTTAGGAAAGTAAAAAAAGGGTAAAGGCTCACGACTTCCTTTACCCTTTTGCACTCCGTAAACTACATTAACGTAAGTTGTTTATGATATTGAGATTATACATAAAATATGTTAATTTTGAGATAGGTTGTTTGATTTTATGAGAGTAAAAAGCGTAGAGGGGTGACAAATCCCTCTACAAGGTTAAAACGACCTAAACCACTCTTTTAATTCCTCTTTGAAAAACATCAAAAGGAATGTAGTTAAGGTAATGAAAATTGACAAGTCCATTGTGGACTCCTAGACATAATCTCCTAACCGACTCCATGCAACGAAAAAAGCCCCACAACTCATAAGAGCAATAGGGCTTAAATCTTCATTATGTCAAGGTTTAACCTTTTTTGTCAGGGGAAGTATAGCTTAAAATTGGAAACATATCAATTAATTTAAACATTTAAAGGATAAAAAAATGCAAAAAAAAAGATTTATAACAGTGCTACTCTCTCTTCTCTCCTCACAACTCTATGCACAAAATTTAGCACAAACAACCATCTCTTTTAACCTAGACAAACATCAAAATATAAATCCAACTATCTTTATCCCTTTTTATTATGGAGAAAATAAACAGTTTTATTCAGCGATAGGCTACCTTTCTAGTAACACTCAAAATGTTGAGAAAATAGATAAATTTAGTGAGAGTAAAAATGCTTATATCAGCAATACAAAAGAGCTTACACTTAATTTTTTAAGCTATCAAAGTAAGGTTTTTAACTATAAAACATCAGTAGGTATCTTAACAAAATTTATAGATAGAGTAAATAATGAATTTGGGTATATTCACGATAAAGAAAATATTTTTAATCACTCAACAGATTACTATATATCTTTTGATAATGAGATAGAAATAGATATTGAGAGCTATGCGATAGATGTAGATATAGTCATTCCCATAGGACAGTATTTTAGCTCACGGATAGGTGTGAGGATATCTCCCTATACGACACTTAGAGTAAAACAATCCACACTTTTTAAACCCCTCATAAGTGAAATAGGAACAAGTAGTGGTTCAAGTACACAAAAAATTGCATATAGTGTAAGATATGATGCACTTATAAAAACAGATACTTTTTTCGATATTGGCTTTATGGCTAGTTATACTAATCGCTCTTTAAAATATGATATAGCACAACTAGGATATATAAATGATAACTATCAATTTGAAATAAATACCATAGATACAGAGGAAACCACTCTCAAATATGTAGTCAAATTACTTTTAAATAGAGAAATGATGGGTGGATTGAAACCATCAATAGGCTACGGTATAGAAAGTTTCACTGTGAAAGATAATCTTACCAAAAAAACAAGTTCGTTTGATAAAAAAATAGTTGTTTTTGGAATTGAGAGAGTTTTTTAATTTTACTTCCCCAAACAAAAAGACCCAAACATCTTATCCAACATCTCATCATTCTCAAATGGTCGAGTTATCGATGCCATCTCTTTAATAGCTTCATTCAAATGAAAAGAAAAAATCTCTAACTCTTGGTCTTGTAAGGGGATAGAAGCTTCTTCTATATTTGAAAGTGTATTTTCAACTGCTGAAATTTGTCTTTGAGATATAAGCATTAACTCATCTGATGACTCAGTAGTATCCATAATATTTTCTAAAAGATGTATCAGAGTATCTACATTTTCATTAGAGTTTAACTCTAAATCAAATTGAATAGTTTTATCCTCTAATTTTGATTCTAAATCTATCTTATTTTTAATATATTTGATATGTTTATTTTGAGAATTTTTCTCTATTAAAGATAAAATCTGTTTATCTTCACTATCTAACTCTCTGGAATTATCAAAAAGTGCCAAAACAATATCACTCTGTTCTATCGCTTCTAAACTTCTTTCTATTCCTATCTTCTCTATCTCATCATTAGCATCACGAATACCTGCTGTATCTACAATTTTGATAAGATGCGTTCCTATTTTTACCTGCTCTTCAATAGTATCACGTGTTGTTCCCGCTATATTACTTACAATAGCACGATTATAGTTTAGTAAACGATTTAAAAGTGAACTCTTTCCAACATTTGGCTTTCCAATAATAGCTACACGAAACCCTTGCATTAAACCCTCTCGTGATTTACTTGCAATAAGTGTTGAGTGAAGAGATTTTGTTAAATCATCTAGTTTAGCTTGTATCTGTTCAACTAAATCCTCAGGTAAATCTTCTTCTGCATAGTCGATAGTCACTTCAGAATAAGCTAAAATATGGATAATATCATCACGAACCTGCTCTATATACTCTTTTAAAGAACCTTTCATTTGAGAGGCTAATATCTTTGCAGCATCTTCACTTTTGGCTTCAATAAGTTGTGCTATCGCTTCGGCTTCACTCAAATCTATACGACCATTAAAAAAGGCTCGTTTGGAAAACTCTCCAGCAGTAGCAAGTCTTGCACCTGCATCTAATGAAGCTTTCAAAATAGATTGTGCTACTATAAAACCACCGTGACACTGTATCTCTACAACATCTTCAGCTGTAAAAGAGTGTGGTGCTTTAAAAAAAATAGCTATTGATTCATCTATGAGTTCATTTTTGGAGTTATATACATTTGTGAGTGTTGCGTAACGAGGAGTTAAAATTTCTTTTTTTGTTAAGATTTTGGCTATCTCTAAAGCTCTATCACCGCTTAATCTTATAATTGCGATAGAACCTATGCCATTTGCAGTTGCAATGGCACAGATTGTGTCAGTATTCATCTATTTAGAGTGGTAATCGTTTATGATGATATATTTTAAACCATCACGAGTAGAACGTATTACTACATATTTATCAGGATATACATCACGAAGTTTACGTAATGCTATCTGAATTAAAACACCATCAAGAATTTTAGTTTGAGCGCGACCATCTTTGGCTACATTCTCTTGAACACTTAATAGGTATCTATCAACAGAATCTTCTTGATTTTGTAAAAATTCTGCTATCTCTAAACGTAACTGAACATCATATTTAGCATTAATCCAGTTAAAAATCATATACGATATAGCTTTATATCTATAACCCTCTTTACCGATAAGTAAAGCAGAATCACTTCCTTTAAAATTAACTAAAACTGTATTTTGATTATAAGGAGTTACATCAATAGAGTCTATATTAAAACATGTTAAATCAAAAAGATTATTAATCTCTGCACTGATACTGTCTGCAATATTTTGAATATCACTTCCAGCAACCTCTTCCGTATTATCATATTCATCATCATAATCAGCTGTATAATGAACACCATTATTTAATTCATCGTACTCATCATCTTGATCACTTACAAAAGATGCTGGCATAATTGTATCATTAAGAACTTCTGTTCTCTTAGCAACTACTCTCTCTCTTTTTTTAGGTGCAAATTTAACTTCTGCTCGTTTTTCCGCAACTACTCTCTTTTGAGGTACTGCTCGAGGAGCTGGTCGATGTTCTGGAATTTCATCAAAATCTTTTGTTTCGTAAACAGGTTTTCTTTTTTTAACTTTATTTACTTTTTTAACTTCTCTTACTTCACGTATTTCAGGAACCTCTTCAACTTCTGGTTCAAAAACATCTTCATACACAGGTTGTTTACGTTTAACTTCTCTTTCTCTCTTTGAAGTTTGAATAGGAGCTGTCTCTTTTTTAACTGCTCTTCTTTTCTCTTTTCGTGCAGGTGGTGGAGGTGCAGATACCACTTCAGCAGGAACATCATATTCCTCTTCGTAATCTTCTTCATAATCCTCTTCTACACGTTCTCTAGGATTGTGAGCTGCAATAATAATTGCATTCTTTTTAAAAATTCCAAAAACTCCAGGACTAGGTTTTTGAATAACTTCTACTTTTAACTCTGCAGCAGAACATCTTAGTTTAGAAGAAGCTTTTTTATAAGCTTCTTCTAATGTAGGGGCTTCTATCTTAACCATCTTTTTTCTCCTTATGTTTAGCGATTGCTATCTCAGCATCTTTTTGATTTTTAAACTGTTGATTTACAATAAATTGCTGACCTATAGAGAAAAGATTATTTACAAACCAGTAAAGCACTAGACCTGAAGGGAATGTGACAAAGAAAAATGTAAATATAATTGGTAAAAACTTAAATACTTTCTCTTGTAAAGGGTCAGTAAAGTTATTTGGTGTAAGTTTCTGTTGGTAGTACATTGAAGCACCCATTAAAATAGGTAAAACAAAAAAGCTATCCATACGTGAAAGGTCATCAATCCATAAAATCCATTCAGAACCCTGAAGTTCAACTGCATTTAAAAGCACTCTATAAATTGCAAAGAAAACAGGAATCTGTAATAACATAGGCAGACAACCACCTAATGGGTTAGCACCATGTTTCTTATACATATCCATAGTTGCAGAATTTAAACGCTGTGGATCACCTTTATATTTTGCTTGTATCTCTTTTATTTTAGGAGAAATTGCTTTAATTTTCTGCATAGATACCATACCCTTGTACGTTAAAGGATAAAGAACAATTCTAATTAAAATAGTAAGTGCAATAATAGACCAACCCCAGTTACCAAAAATTCCATGTAACCAAGAAAGAAGAGCAAACAGTGGTTTAGAAGCAAATGTAAACCAACCATATTCAATAGCATTTGTTAATACAGGATTGATAGATTCTAAAACTTTATAGTTTTTTTGACCTACATAACCACTAAAAGTCATAGTTTGTAAAGCATCGAAATAAACAATAGGATTATCATCACGGTCACGCTCAACTATTACATTTGTATCTTTCGATAAGTTATACATAATTGTTGCAGAGTATTGGTCAAATGCTGAGATAAGTTCAACACCACTAAAGCTCTTACGACCCTCGGCATCACCATCAGCTATTATAGTTGCTATCTCATCATCAGTATAAATCATGGCTCCTGCAACTGTCATCATTTTTTCTGTAACTTCAGGACGTTGTCCTAAATACACAAAATATCTTTGATTCTCTGAAAGTGATACAACTGCATCATAATGTCCATCAGGAAAAAATGTAAGCTCTTTTGTAACAGTTAGTGTAGATAGCTTTTGAGTTAATATAATTTTTGAAGATGAATCTATTAAAGATACCTCTTTTACACTTGCAGTATATGGAACACTCATCGCTTCTTTATTTAGGTTTTCATCTAAAAATCTAACAAATAGTGGCTTCGTTGCAAAAGCTGGTATAAGCTGTGCGTGATTACCCTCTTTATCATTATATTTTTCTTGAAGAAGCTCTTTAGAAGAGATACGACCTAAAGTGTCTATTTTTAAAATAAAATCTTTATGAGTTACAGTAACAATATCACTAGATGCTGTTGATGCCATTCTATCTTTTTTAGATATTGTATGACCCACTGCATTTTCAACTGTTAAATTATTCTGTGTTGAGTCTTGTTTTAACTCTACTTTTTTAGCATTATCTGCTGTTTCATCTAGTGGTGGTTGAACTGGTGGAAATATAGCTGTATAAACTGTAAAAAATATTACAGAAAGTCCTACTGCTATTAATAATCTTTGATTTGGTGTCATTTTGTCAAACACAAATTACCCTTTATAGAAAAAATTTTTTATGATGTAATAACGGTTTTTTTTAGTTGGTACCAACCAATATTTTATAGTATCAACATTTAGTTTTGTAGGTTTTAAAATAGGCTTATCAATTATAGGATAATCTATCCCACCATCAAAAAGTTGATTACAACGAAGTATTCTAATAGAAGAGTGATAAAAAGCAGTTAAAATAGAGTTGTTTTGAAAGTTTAATCGTGCATATTCGCTACAAGTTGGATAATATCTACAACTTCCATAGCCAATAAGAGTAAAAAATTTCTGGTATAACCATAATAGTTTAAGTAGAAATACTTTTATCATTCTTTGTTCTCTTTAAATGCTTGAGAGCGTTTGATAACTTTTTTAAAGTCATTTATAAGTTGCTCGTGAGATGATTCAACTAATGATTGTTTTGCAACAAATATATATGTACCATCTTTGAGGGAGTTGGAATATTCTATAAAAAGTGCGCGAAGTCTTCTTTTCGCACGATTTCGTTTTACTGCATTACCAATTTTTTTGGTTGCTGTAAATCCTATTTTAGTAATTCCATTTTGAGGAAGAAAGAAAAGCACGACATTATTTGAATGTTGATTTTTTCCTTTTCGATAAATACGCTGAAACTCCTTATGAAGCTTTAACGTATTAAATCCACCTAAACTGTCAATTTTTTACGACCTTTAGCACGACGACGACTAAGTATGTTTCTACCATTTTTAGTAGCCATACGAGCTCTAAAACCATGAGTTCTTTTTCTTGGTGTATTATGGGGTTGGTATGTTCTTTTCACTGAATATCCTTATATAAAATTAAGTTCGCAATAATACAGATTAATTGCTTAAAATGTAATTAATAGACTACTTCACACTAACCTTTATCTCATTTTGAGCAAACTCAAAAGTAACATGGCTTCCCTCAACAACGATTCCCTCTAAAATCAAATCAGCCAATCTATCTTCAACTATCTCATACAAAGCACGTTTAAGAGGTCTAGCAC
The DNA here is from genome assembly GCA_964642985.1 of uncultured Sulfurimonas sp. Classification (GTDB taxonomy): domain Bacteria; phylum Campylobacterota; class Campylobacteria; order Campylobacterales; family Sulfurimonadaceae; genus Sulfurimonas. Next base: position 7,717 of record CAZXSD010000042.1, on the reverse strand, counting down.
CATACACTGGGTCAAATCCAGCTTCAGCTATATATGCTTTAGCTTCTGAGCTTAAAACTAATTCTATATTACGAGATTCAACTTTTTTAGCAATATCTTTAAAGAATATATCTACAATATCTACAATCTGTTCTTGACCTAGTGCATTAAATATAACTATATCATCTAAACGATTTAAAAATTCAGGTTTAAATTTTTGTTTAAGTTCACTCATCACTAAATTATCTAACTCATCAGATTTAGGGTTATTTATAATTTTATCACTTGCTATATTTGATGTTAAAATAATTATAGTATTTGTAAAATCAACCGTTACACCCTTGTTATCTGTCAAACGACCATCATCTAAAACTTGAAGTAGCATATTAAAAACGTCAGGGTGTGCTTTTTCTACCTCATCAAAAAGTATAACACTATATGGTTTACGACGAACTGCTTCTGTAAGTTGTCCACCCTCTTCATATCCAACATACCCAGGTGCTGCACCAACAAGACGTGATACTGAATGTTTTTCCATATACTCACTCATATCTATTCGTATCATTGCATCTTCACTATCAAACAAAAATTTAGCCAATGTTTTAGCAGTTTGTGTTTTACCAACACCAGTTGGTCCTAAAAATAGAAAACTACCAATAGGAGAGTTTGTATCAGATAACCCTGCTTTATTACGTTTAATAGCACGAGCAACAGCATGAGTTGCTTTTTCTTGTCCTATAACATCTTTGTTTAATTCAGCTTCAACATTTAGGATTCTATCTTTATCCCCTTGAAGCATCTTATTTACTGGAATATTTGTCCATCTTGAGATTATAGAAGCTATTGCATCTTCATCAACACTATTTTTAAGAAGTGTTCCCTCTGCTTGTAGTCTATTCCAAGATTCGTTAATATCTTTTTCCTCTTGAATAAGTGTTGGTATCTCTCCATACTCTATCTCAGCAGCACGATTAAAGTCAGCAGATGCTTTTGCACTCCTAGCTTCACGACGTTTAGCCTCAATATCATTTTTAATAGAAGATATTTTTTCAAACACTTTTTTCTCAGTGGCAAACTGTGTTTCTAATCTCTGAACTTCCTCTTCAACATCAGCTAACTCTTTTTCTATCTCTGCTAAACGTTTAGTATTAGCAGGAGTATCTTCCATTTTAAGGGCTTCTCTCTCAACGTGAAGTTCAGAACTCATACGTTTAGCACTACTTAAAACGTTTGGCTCAGATTCTATCTGCATCTTTAACTCTGCTGCTGCTTCATCTATAAGGTCTATCGCTTTATCTGGTAAAAATCTATCGGCTATATATCTATCTGAAAGTCGTGCTGCTGCCACTAAAGCACTATCTGTAATAGTTACATTATGATGTGTTTCTAAACGCTCTTTAATCCCTCTTAAAATCTGAAGAGATTGATTTACAGTTGGTTCATTAAGATTTATCGGTAAAAAACGACGTTGAAGAGCTGTATCTTTTTCAAAAAACTTTCTATACTCTTTAAGTGTTGTAGCACCAATAGTATGAAGTTCCCCACGAGCAAGAGCAGGTTTTAAGATGTTTGCAGCATCCATACTTCCCTCACTAGCCCCTGCCCCAACGATAGTATGAATTTCATCTATAAATAAAATGATATTTCCACTCTGTTTAACTTCATCTATAACAGATTTAAGTCTATCTTCAAACTCTCCACGATATTTAGCTCCAGCTATCAAAGCACTCATATCAAGAGCGACTACACGTTTATTTTGAAGTGAAGTTGGTACATTCCCACTTTGAATACGTTGTGCAAGTCCTTCAACCAAAGCAGTTTTACCAACCCCAGGTTCACCTAAAAGCATAGGGTTATTTTTAGTTTTACGGATTAAAATCTGCATCATACGTGTTATCTCTTCATCACGACCGATAACAGGAGAAAGTTTACCCTCACTCGCTTCAGTCGTTAAATCAATACCATATTTTCCTAAAGCTTCAAAATTTTCATCTGCACTTTGTGAGTCTATCTTAGCGCCACCACGTGATGCCTCTAAGTTTTTTGCAAACTCTCGAACATCTATATATTTTGGAAGTATCGTTGCAAATGGTTCTGTTTTTAAATTTGCTAAAATATAAGTATCTACTGCTAAATATTTATCCCCATTTTGAGTCATAAGCCCTACACCACTCTCTAGTGTTTGCACAAATTTATAAGAAAGTTTTATATTTTCTTTTGAAACAGATGAAGATTTTGCAATTTTTTCAGCAACACTTCTAACATCTAGTTCTATTGCTGTTTTATCTACATTCATCTTATTAAACATCTGATTTAATACAGAATTAGAATTTGTAAGTAAAGCCCATAAAAAGTGAACTAACTCTACCTCTTGATTTTGATTATGTAAAGCTAGTGAAACTGCCGACTCTATCGACTCTGTCATATTGTTTGTTAGTTGTTCAAATACATTACTCATTATAATTCCTTTAAATTTTATTTATAAATCATTATATCAAGTTGAGTCTATCTTTGTCAAGTATAATTAGTCATATAAAATCAACTAAGAAAGTTAACACTACTTTATACATTAGCTCTCTATGTAAGTGTAACTAAAAAAAATAAAGATATAAACGTTGATACAAAAGAGTGTTTTGAGTATGAAAAAAGCCAACTCTATAAATATTTTAATGATGTTGATTTCATAGAGCCTTTTGGTGAAGATAACTTTTTTAAATCAATCAGTGCAATAAGTAAAAAGTTATGGACTGTTGAAGGGAAAGATCCACATTATAAACCAAAGTTAAATAGAACTATATTTCGATAGCTAAGTACAGTTTATTGTTTTAGATAGAGAGCTATGACTTTATGTTATAATTCCATAAAAATTTAGGATATTTTCATGCCAACAGTGTTAGAAGTAATAAACAAGCGTTCATCAAAAAGAGCATACTTACCAAAACCAGTAGAAAAAGAGACTTTAAATAAGATACTTGAAGCATCCGCGCAAACTCCAAGTGGTGCTAATATGCAACCATGGGTTGTTTATGCTGTTTCAAATAAAGATGTTTTGAAAAAAGTTGGTGATGCTGTTATCGCAAAAATGGATGAGGGTGTTGTTAATGACCAATTTATTCAATATTATCCTATTAAATGGGTAAATCCTTATAAAAAGCGTCGTATAGTTACGGGTTCTACACTTTATAAATTTATGGGAGTAGATAGAAAAGATACTCTAACTAGAACAAAGATGTGGAAAGATAACTTTAGATGGTTCGGCGCTCAAACTGTTATATTTGTCTGTACAGATAAAGCAAATATAGATAACTCACAAGGTGCATTCATAGATTGTGGTGCTTATATGCAAAGTTTAATGCTTTCAGCTCAAGAGTTTGGAATAGATAGCTGTCCACAAGGTTCTACTACTGAATTTGGTAGGGTTATCGCAGAGGCTTTAGAACTTCCAGATAACTTAGCACTTTTATATAGTGTTGTTTTAGGTTATGAAGATAAAGACGCTAAGATAAATTCTTATCAACCAGCACGTGTTCCTCTTTCGGATAGTGTTACTTTTATAGATTAAAAATATTTGAGAAAGGCTTTATATCCAGCCTTTCTTTTTATAACGTTCCAACATACTCTCATTTCCACTCACTCCTCCACTATGAATATACAATATTTTTTCATCTGTCTGTTCTAAAAGAGTTTTCCAAAGAAGTGGAGCATATAATAAATCAAACTCTATTTTTGTCTTTAAAAGCTTTGTATAAATATCTATAAATTCTCTATATGGCTTTGCAAAATGATACTTTTTTGATGGTTCTAAAACTATAAGATTTGAAGGAATAGTTTGTAATGCTCTCATCTGCTCTAAAAGATAGCTTTTATCTCCAATTGATGGTGTAGTATAAATTTTATACTCTGGAAGTACCAAGGCTAAATAAAGTGCTGTTGTACCTGTTCCTGATGGAGTAGCGATAGCATCAAACTCTAAATTAGCGTCTTTAATCTCTTGTGCTAAAACTTTCAAACCATCAAGAGCCATTGTATCAGCACCACCTTGATCGATAATAACAGTTTTTGCATCAAGATTTAAACGTAAAGTAGAGATAAAATCTTTATATAATTCATTTTCTATCTCTCGATGTTCCATACCTAACTGAGTTGCATTAAAATAGTTTCCAATCTTTTGCTCTTTTTGTGTTTGGCTTAATGGTTTGGTGTAGTAGATAAATTTCCAATCTTTTTGTTTACACATAGCAGAGATAGCTAACATCGCATTTGATTGAGAACCACCATAAGAGATGACGGTATTGTAGAGGTTTTCAGCACTATATAGTAAAGTATATAGCTTTCGATATTTGTTTCCTGCTAAAAAAGGGTCTATTAAATCATCTCTTTTAACAAGAAACTCCCTCCCATCTATAAGAATAGATGAGATTGGAGAGTTTTTCACTATTTAATAACTGCTTTTTTATGTAAAGCTTCCATTTTAGTTTTCATAACATCTTTAAATTTTTCCATTTTTAAACGTTGTTCAATAAACTCTTTTACTTCGTTATATTTTCTTACTGCACCAGCTTTTTTATCTTCTAAATAGATAATATGAAAACCAAACTGTGTTTTAACAGCATCTGTCGTAATTGTACCTTTTTTCATACTGAATACTTTTGCATCAAATGCTGGTACCATCTGTCCTTTACCAAAGAAACCTAAATCTCCACCTTTTGGTCCACTAGGTCCTGTTGATTTAGTTTTTGCCAACTTAATAAATTTATTTTTAAGTACATTTCCAGACAATGGCTTTAACTCTAAAATAATTTTTTTAGCTTCATCTTCTGATTTTACTAAGATATGACGAGCGTGTACACTCTCTTTTTCATTAAACTCTTCTTTGTTTGAGTTATAATAATTTTTTAAATCCCCATTAGAAACTGAAATTTTATCTAACTGTTTTTTTTGCCAAACTTGAATAGCTAACTCTTTTTTAATTCTTTCTTGAACTTTTTTATACTCATCTTTAAACTCTTTAGATTTCATAATACCTGTTGCTTTAGCATCGCCGTACGCTAACTCTTTCCCTATTAACTGTTGTAAAACTTGTTGTCTAAATTCAGCTTGTTTTTCTGCTGGAACTTGATTAAATCTACCTTGTGTAGCATTCATTAATGCAGTTTCTACATCATTTTGAGTAATAGCTGAACCATTTACAGTTACTAATGTTTGTGCAGCAGCTATTGAACTTGTTATTAAAATAGCAGATAATATTTGTGTTACTTTTTTCATTTAAGACTTCCTTGAGCATTTTTATATTAAAAAATTCTATAACTCTTATATTAATAGTTGTTAAACAGATTTTGATAAATCTATATAAGAGGATAAAATACAAAAAAATAAATCAATATAATGGGTCCAAATGAAAAAAGCAACAAAAAAAGAGATAATTGAAATTCATAAGCTATTTGTAGAGAGATATGATGAAGCTGTTACGGAACTAACTTATACAAATGCTTATGAGTTAGTGATAGCAGTTGCTCTGTCTGCTCAATGTACCGATAAACGTGTAAATATCTTAACACCTCCTCTTTTTATAAAATACCCCTCTCCAAAAGAGTTAGCAGATGCAGATTTAGATGATGTCAAAGGTTTTATAAATAGTTGCTCTTTTTTTAACAATAAAGCAAAAAATATTATAGCTATGGCAAAAAGGGTTATGGAGGTGTATGATGGTGAAATTCCAATGAATACCAAAGATTTAATGACATTAGGGGGAGTTGGTCAAAAAACTGCCAATGTTGTAATGATAGAATATACAGGTGCAAATCTTATGGCAGTAGATACACACGTTTTTAGAGTTTCTCATAGATTGGGATTAAGTGATGATACAACTGCTACAAAAACAGAAGCCACACTTGTAAGAAAGTTTAAAAATAACCTCCACGCTTTACATCAAGGAATGGTTCTTTTTGGTCGCTATATCTGTACTTCTCAAAATCCAAAATGTGAAGAGTGCTTTTTAACAGAATATTGTAAAACTAAAAAAACTTTTAAGGTATAATCTCATTATGAAAACAATAATATTTATCTCTTTAATAGCATCAATATTTATCTTTAGTGGCTGTGTAAATAAACATGGTATCTCTGCAAAATATTATAGTGACTGTAAAGAATATTATGATTTACAAGGCTATTATCATAAAGAGTGTGGAGATGATGACATAGTTACTTATAAAGCTATTGGAGAGGCTTTTACTATCGAAGATAAAAAAGAATCTCGCAAAACTTGGAGAAGATAATAGAGCTATTTAATCGCTATAAAAGTAGCAAAATTAGCCCAACGTAAAATAACTTCACAATGAGAAAAACCACAGTTAAGAGCCATTTTTATATTTTCCTCTTCACTGTATGGTACTAAAACATTTTCTAATGCTTCACGTTTTTGCATTATCTCATACTCTGAGTAACCCTGCTCTTTTTTGAAATCATAGTAACACTCTATTAAATCTTTATTGAGCTTTGAATGATGAGATATTACTTTTTCACTAAAGATAAAAACACCCTCTTTTTTAAGTGATAGAGCGATTTTTTTTACAAGTTCCTCTCTTACTAAAGGACGAATAAACTGTAAGGTATAATTACTTATAAAAACATCAGCCATCTTATAATCATATTCTAAAATATCTGCATTATGAAGTTCTATATCTGCACCATAGGCTTCACATTTACGTTTAGCTTGTTTGAGCATCGCTTCTGAGTTATCTAAACCTATTATTTTAGTTTTATACTCCAGTTTTCTTTGAATATTTAAAAGAATTGTCGCAGTTGAACACCCTAAATCATATAGTATGCCATCCTCTTTTAGATTTTTAAGCGCAAAAAACTCTGTAATATTTTGAGCCTCTTTATAAAAGGGAACACTTCTTTGTAACATATCATCAAAAACTATCGCTACCTCTTCATCAAATTCAAACTGTTTCTTAATCGGTTTTGTAAAAACTTTGTCATCTTGAGTAGACATTGCTACCCTCCTTTTTATTTAATATTTCAGTGATAATTTTCTATGTCACAGATTTAACTTTTATCTTATCTCTTTTAGTGTAAAGAGGGGGATTTGATAAACAAAAGGGTAGAATTTAATGAACCTTTGTTTTTGGATGACTATATAAATAATTAATAACTAAGGCTATTGTACCCATTATGGCTAATGCTATTGCTAACTCCATGTTAAACCTCCTTAATTGAATATTTTATAAGATTATTATGCCGTAGAGGGGCATTATTTAGCCCCCCCCCTCTATTTTTTTGAAAGTATAACATACTCTTAGATTGAACTTTCCCAAGAAAGCCGAGAAGATACACCTCTATTTTTTTAAGTATGAAAGTGATATATTAAAGGAAAGGAACTCAATGCAACTTGATACATCTACAATAATGATGATACTATTTATACTTCTTTTAGTTGTAAGTATATGGAAAATATATGCCTTTTTACCAAATAAAGAGTTAGCAGATGATGATACAACAGAGGCATCACAAAAGGAACTTATAAATTTAGTTTTAAAAGTGATAAAAAAAAGTGATGGAAAATTAACAAAACAAGAGCTATTTGAAAAAATTAAAAATGATGAAGATTTTGATAGTAAACATTTTTGGAGATTTAATCAAAATAAACTGAATCAACTTTTAATACAGTATGATATAGAAATATAAGCGGTATTAGTTCGGAGTATCTTGCTGTTGTATATATTGTTTAACAACA
>CAZXSD010000041.1:0-16581 GCA_964642985.1 uncultured Sulfurimonas sp. | reverse complement strand
TAAAGGTGGAAATTTTATGAGACCACTCTTAGTTTTTAGAAAATATTCTAATAAATTATTTTGTGGAATTCCATTATCAACGACATTAAGAGAGGGTAGTTTTTTTTTCAATTTTAGTTTTTTAGAGAATAAAAAAAGTAATGCTCTTCTTGTTCAATCAAAAACATTTGATGTTAAAAGACTGGATAGAAAAATTGGAACAATGAATAAGAATGATTTTTGTGAATTGGAGAGTAAAATGAAAAGTTTATTAAAGTTATGATTTTCCTCTCCTACAAAAATAAGAGAGTAGTCCCGAAGGAAAATTGTAAGAAGAGTTTAACACTATTTAAGTTTAAAGTCAAGAAATTTTAGATTATAAAGGAAAATAACAGATGGGTGAAACAATAGCAAAAAACAAAAAAGCATATTTTGACTTCTTTCTAGAAGAGAAGTTTGAAGCTGGTTTGGTGTTAAAAGGTAGTGAAGTAAAAGGTATTCGTGCAAATCGTGTGAACTTGAAAGATAGTTTTATTCGTTTTGTGGGAGAGGAAGCATTTTTGTTTAATGCTCATATTGGAGTATTATCAACAACACATCGTTTTTATGGTCATGAAGAGAGAGGAAGTCGTAAACTTCTTTTGCATAAAAAACAGATTCAAAAGATGTTAAAAGCAGTGAATAGAGATGGATATACAGTTGTGCCTTTGCAACTCTATTTTAATGCTAGAAATATAGCAAAAATTCAGATAGCGATAGGAAAAGGAAAACAGTTACATGATAAACGGAATGACCTTAAAGCTAAAGATATGAAGCGTGATGTTCAGCGTGCAATGAAAGAGTTTTAATGAAGTTTTTAGCTCTTTTATCTTTTTTTATCTCCTCTCTTTTTGGAGTTGAATTTTCTATATCAACTGTTATAACCTCTAATGCTAAAACAGTTTATGTAGAGTTTGATAAAGAGAAAAATGTAAAATATAAAAAGATTGTTGCAGGTAAAAGAGCTTATAGTATTTTTACTCATCCAAAAGATAGAAAAAAAATGTATGCACTTTTACCTATTAGTTATTATGAAAAACCTAAAGAGAAAGATTTTCAGATAGTGTATTCTCAAGACTCTCATACAAAAAGTCAAAATTTCTCTGTAAGAATAGAGGAAGCTACATATCTTAAAGAGAGTATCACTGTTCAAAAATCAAAAGTAAATCCTAAAAGTAAAGCAGTTAAAACTAGAACAGCAAAAGAGTATAAAGAAGCGATGGATATTTATGGCAAGGCTACTCGTAAAAGCTATATAGATTCAAAATTTATTATGCCTATGAACTCTAAAATTACAAGTAATTTTGGTAAGGCTAGAGTTTATAATGGTAGTTTAAAGGGTTATCATAGTGGAACAGATTTTAGAGCTAAAGTAGGAACGCCTGTTATTTCAACAAATGATGGTGTTGTAGTTTTAGCAAAAGATAGATTTTACGCAGGTGGTACAGTTATTATAAACCATGGACATGGGATTTATAGCTGTTACTATCATCTGAGTAAATTTAAAGTGAAAAAGGGAGATGTAGTACACAAAAGTCAGATAATAGCTTTGTCTGGTGATACAGGACGTGTAACTGGTCCTCATCTTCATTTTAGTATCAGAGTTGGTGGATTACAAGTTGATCCACTTCAGTTTATAGAACTTATAAATACATATATATTTAAGGAAAATTAAAAAATGACAACATTTCAACTATTGATGCTTGGTGCATCGGCTTATTTCGCTTTTGAGATTTACAAACATATTGAAACACTTAAAGACCCACAAAAAGAGAAACCAAAATTTGGCACAGATAACACAGAAAATGAAGAGAGAACAGCAGAAGCATTTTCTACATTTTCCCCTGAAGCACTTGTAATCAAAGCAGATAAAGCTTTCGAAGAAGATGAATATGAAAAAGCACTAGCTCTTTTAATAGAAGCAAACGCTAAAGATAATAACAACCCAGAAATCTTATTTAAACTTGGATATATTTCACAAAAAATGAAAGAGAATATGACTGCGATTGGGTATTATAAAGAGGCATTAGAGATAGATACAAATAATGAATATATTCATAACTCTATGGCATCTATTTATAGAGAAAACAAAGAGTTTACTTCAGCAAAAATCCATCTTAAAAAATCATTAGATATAGATAATGAAAATCCTATTACATACTATAATTATGGAAATCTTTTAGTAGATACAGAGAGTTTTGAAGAGGCTAGAGAGATGTATGAAAAAGCTATTGAACTCAATCCAGATTTTGAAGAAGCTAAAGAAGAGTTAGAAAATTTAAAGAAAAAATTTTAGATGATAAAGCAAAATAGATTAGCGATACTTATAGATGCTGACAACTCCCAACCTCGTATTATAGAGGGTCTTTTAGGAGAGATAGCATCTCACGGTGTGGCAAGTGTAAAACGTATATATGGAGATTGGACAACTTCACAGCTTGGTGGTTGGAAAAAGGTGCTTTTGGAGCATGGGATTCAGCCTATTCAGCAGTTTGCTTATACTCAAGGGAAAAATTCTACTGATAGTGCTATGATTATTGATGCTATGGACTTACTTTATACTAAAAATTTTGATGGTTTTTGTATTGTGACAAGTGATAGTGATTTTACAAGGTTAGCTTCACGTATTCGTGAAAATGGTCTTTTTGTGTATGGTTTTGGAGAGAAGAAAACACCCAAAGCTTTTATGGGTGCTTGTGATAAATTTATCTATACTGAAAACCTTAGAGGGGATTATGTAGATGCAAAAGAGATTAAAAAAACAAGATATAAAGATATAAAAAAAGATATAAAAACATTAGCATTGATAAAAGAGGTTGTTGAAGATATGGCAGATGAATCTGGCTGGTCATATTTGGCAACAGTTGGAAATGTATTGGTAAAAAGGTCTCCAGAGTTTGACCCTAGAAGTTATGGTTTTTATAAACTTGGAGAACTTATGAAAAATAGTAATGAGTTTGAGTTTAAAGAGGATAAATTTTCTCGTACAAAGGCTATGTATGTTCGAGCTAAGAGAGATAGACGGGGTTATTAAGAAAATCTCCCTTGATGTAGTTTTGGAGGAAAAAAAATAGTAATAAAAGGAAAAAAATGAAATTTGCAAACACAAGAAACGATATAGCTCTTAAAAAGATATTAATCTCATTTTTATTGAAATTAGTTTTTTTTCTTAATAAACAAACAACAAAAAATAAACCCAAATCCCACTAAGAGAAGTAAAAACTATCCCTATAAAAGTAATCCTACCAAGGAGTTTATGCCCACCATTTGGTAATAATTTTTTGACTCTAAAAAGTGTTATCGCCCATAATATCAGTGTTATACTTGCTATAATTATATGTAAAATTAAAACAAAAAAAGCATAATCATCTGATACTGAACTTCCATCCATAAAGGCATTAAATCCTCCACCAACTCTTACTCCTGTTTCAAAGTAAACCAAGATGATAACTGAGATAGAAAATATAATGATTTGTGAAAGAGAGTGGAGTTTATATTTTTTTAAAGTCGCTAAATAGATAGACCCTGCAACCAAAAAAGGGAGTAAAGCTACTATTAAAGTCACAAAATCCATAAAAAATGGAGAGCGTGTTCCTAAAAATCCTTGTTCAAACATATAGTGCATTTTATCCATAATCTAAACCTTTTTTATACTTTTTTTCTTTGTAAAATAGATATATCCTGATGCCAATAAAACTAAGATAAACAGTATTAAAACCGTTATCTGTTTCAAATAAATATCTATTAACTCTTGATTTTCACCGATAAAATAACCTAAAAGTGTTAATATTAAAGCCCAAATACCAGCACCTAATGCGGTATAACTTGAAAAAAGAACTAAATTCATACGAGATAAACCAGCAGGGATAGAGATTAACTGACGAATACCAGGGATAAGTCTTCCTATAAATATTGAGATAGCTCCATGTTTAGCGAAATAGTTATCCATTTTTGTTAAAGCACTCTCTTTTATGAAAAAATATTTTCCATACTTTTGAAGAATCCTACGACCAAGGAAAAAAGCAAGAAAATAGTTTACAAATGCTCCAACCATTGAACCACCTAAAGCTGATGTCATAATCATACCAAGAGACATATCTCCTTGTGAAGCTAAATATCCAGCAGGAATTAAAACTATCTCACTAGGAAAAGGGATAAAAGAGCTTTCTATCGCCATCATTATAAATATCCCTACATATCCCCAATCAAAAATTAGGTCTACTAACTCTTGTGCTAATTCTCTTATCATTCATAATCTTCTTTAAATTTTACATAGCGACTAGCAGAAGCATATAGCTCTTTTACATCTTCATCTGTCAATGTTTTTACAACTTTAGCGGGACTACCGATAATAAGTGAACGAGGTGGAAAAACTTTATTTTTAGTTACCAAAGCACCTGCACCAACGATACTCTCTTTACCGATAACAGCACCATCTAAAATAGTAGCACTCATACCGATAAGACAAGCATTTTCAATAGTACAACCATGAAGCATAACACGATGACCAATAGTTACATCATCACCTATAATAGTAGGATTACCATCACTTTTATCTGCTTTTTTATAGTGAGTAACATGAATCATACTTAAATCTTGTATATTTACACGGTCGCCTATTTTGATATAATGAACATCTCCACGAACAACGCATCCAAACCAGATAGAGCAATCCTCTCCACATGTAACATCTCCAACTATATCAGCGGATGGAGCTACCCATGTATTTTTTCCTAATATTGGTAACGTACCTTTAAATTTATGTATCATATTAACTCTCTATATATAATCTTGAAGCAAGTTTTGAAATGGTACTTGCTGTCTCTTTTTTAGTTGCTTTTGCAACACGATTTACATAATCTTCTATCAGTTTATGATTATTAATAGATTTATTTGATTCACGTTCAATCTTAATATAAGAACCATCACTTTGAAGCTCATGTGCTAGTGTATTATCGGAACATTGAAGTTTTAATATTTGAATAATTTTATCTTTAGAAGCCTCATCTTTAATCGCAGTCAATAACTCTATACGTCTTACAAGATTTCTCGGCATCCAATCTGCACTTGATATATAAACTTGTGTTTCATCATTTTTAAAATAAAAACTTCGAGGATGTTCTAAATATTTTCCTAGAATAGAGATAACTCTAATATTTTCACTTACACCTTTAAGAGCTGGTTTTAAAGCACAAATACCACGTACGATAAGTTCTATCTTTGTACCTGCTTGACTTGCTTTATATAAAGCTCTAATAACATCTTCATCCACTAAAGAGTTTATTTTAGCGATAATATGACCATCACTCCCCTGCTTCATCTCATATTGAATAAGCGATAAAAGTTTAGGCTTTATCTGAGCAGGAGCCATATAAAGTTCATTTAAACTTCCCTTTTTACTAAAACCCGTTAAGAAGTGAAAAAATCTTGTTAAGTCATTTGTAACAACATCTTTACTTGTCATATAACTCATATCTGTATAGATTTTTGCAGTTCCAGGATTATAGTTACCAGTTCCTACATGAGCATATTGTTTAAGTTTTCCATTTTTTCGTCTTGTTACAAGTGTTGCTTTTGCATGAACTTTAAAACCTTTGATACCATAGATAACATGCGCTCCAGCCTTTTCAAGTGCTTTTGCCCAAATAAGATTATTTTCTTCATCAAACCTAGCTTTAAGTTCTACCATTACTGTTACTTGTTTCCCACTCTCTGCTGCATACATAAGAGCATGAACGATAGGAGAGTTTGTTCCTGAACGATAGAGTGTCATTTTTATAGAAACAACATCACTATCTTTAGAGGCTGTTTGAATAAATTTTACAACAGGTTCAAAACTTTCATAAGGGTGGTACATTAAAATATCTTGTTTTTCCAATGTAGTAAATATACTTTCATTAGAATCAAGTGGTGGTAAAATTTTTGGTTTAAATGGAGGAAGAAGAAGGTGCGCAAAATCTTTATTTCCAACTATCTGCCAAAGACTTGAAAGATTTAGAAATGTATGAAATTTATAAATATCATCTTTGTAAACATTTGTATGACTATTAAAAAAGTTAATAATCTCTTCATCTGAGTTTTTTCCAACCTCTAAACGAACCATTTCACCTTTACGACGAAGCTTTAAACCCTCCTCCATAATCTCCATAAAATCATCAGCTTCTTCCTCTTCAATGGTAATATCTGCATTACGAGTAACTCTAAAAGCTGAGTATTTATTTAAAATATATCCAGGGAAAAGGTCTTCAACGTGTTTAGCAACAACACTCTCAATAGGAACATACATCCCATCTCCAAGTTCAATAAATCTACTTAAAACACGTGGAACACGAATAAGCCCAAAACGTTCAATAGTTGTATCATCTACATCATTAAGTTTAACAATAAGACCAAAACTAAGATTATTTAGATGTGGAAAAGGATGGGTAGCATCAATAGCGATAGGGATAATTACAGGATAGATATTGTCATAAAAGAACTTATTTAGCTCCTCTTTTTCATCAGAGGAAGCTTGGTCATAAGATTTTATAGTTAAACCCTCTTTTTCAAGATTTTTTAAAATACTTGTCATACAAATTTCAAGTTCATCTTGTTCACTGTGCAGATATTTTCTAATCTCTCTAAGCTGTTGCATAGGAGTAAGCTTATCAGCACCAGAAACAATAACTCCACCTGCAAAGAGCTTTTTAAGACCTGCAACACGAATCATATAAAATTCATCTAAGTTTGTACCATAGATAGCAAGAAATTTAAGACGTTCTAAAAGAGGTAAAGACTCATCTTGTGCCTGTTTAAGTACACGAGTATTAAATTGAAGCCAAGAGAGTTCACGGTTGTTATAAAGATTTGGATTTTTAAGGTTTAACATTTGATAGCCTATAATGTAATAAATATTTGTGTATATTATAACTAAAAGCTGGTTTTTATTTTTGCTCTCTTCGTTGTTTCTGTCTTTTTTTCAAAAGTTCATATAACTGAGTCTCATCAATCTTATTTACTCGCCCTAAAGAACGAGCTCTTCGTGAGTTGTTTTTTTCATATCTTGTTCCAGATGCTTTAAGAGTATCTGTATCAATTTCAGCATATTCAAAATCTTTACTCTCTTTATTATATTTTAAAATTTCTCCATCTTCTGTTTTTATCCAGTTCAGATGATGGTTACCTTGTCCTTGTGCCATAAAAACTGTTCCATCGCTATTTTTAAACTCTCTCATCTTTTTAAATGCTGGTGCAGATATAAGATATGAGATAGTTAATAAGATAATAAATAAAATTTTCATAAAGATCCTTATTTTATATTTAGAGTCATACTAGACCCTCTTTGTGAAATATTTGTGATAAAAGTAGAAAAGGAATTTACATTACCCTCATAATATAAAGCATCTTCATCTCCACCCTCCCCTCTTGAATCTATATAACCATTTTTAGCTTCTACTAAATCTACACCCTTATTTCTAGTGTCTGTATTAACAGTATTATCATTAATATGCAATTGAGTTAATTTCGTTTCATCTATTTTCCATATCGCTATCCCACCATTAAAAATACCATCTAAAGAGGCTAATGACCTATCGTAACCACTATTATTTCTGTTTTCTAAAAGATAATAGCTTGTTGAAGTAATAGGAATTTTAAGAATATTATAATCAAGTGATGCACTCTCTTTTAAAGAAAAAGAACTATCTCTTATCTCTATAGGTTCTATCCAGTTATTATAAATTTTACTCCAAGCACTAAAATGAGTAGGAGTATCTCCAGCATATTCATCATCATCTTTTGTAGCCCAAGTACCAGACCCCATAATCCCAAAATAGCCTATACCACCCTTATTTGGATTATAAGTATTGTATAAATCTGGTAGATTAAATGTCGAGTGTCCTAGTTCATGAGCGATAATCCCTATCGTTGCATCATGTGGATTTTCTACATCATGTTGCTCTCCAAAAATTGCGAAGTTACCTTTGTTATCACAAGATAAAAGAGTAACTCCATCTAACGTTGGAACTCCTGTTGTAGTTTGTAAACAGCTTTGATGTCCCCACATTCCATTTGTAACATGACGTCCCTCATAAGCATCTTCATATCCAGCCATAATAAATGTAATAATCAACTCATTAGGTGTAATATGTCCATTTGCATCATTATCATAGTTGGAAAAATCTACAAAATTATCAAGAAGTTCTAAAGCTATCTTAAAATCTCCATAAGTTTTTAACTCAAAGTTATAAGAATCAACATCTATATCTGGATGATTTTTATCTAAATGAACAGAGACAATCCCATCATTTTCAACATTACTATTTTCAACTACTTCTATATACTGAAAATTATTATTACTTGTTTGTCCATAGTAGTGATTTAACTGATGTTCATTTTTACCAAAGAGTTTATTGTGCCATACTGTATCACTAGAACTTATCTGAATATTATTATAGTTTATTAAAATAGCTAACATAGGAACAGTTGATTTTACAGCTGAGGATTTAGCTGTCACTCCACTCTCTATATTTTTGGAAGTATCTGTTTGTATCTCTGTAAAGTCTGTATACTCACACCCTATAAAAAGAAAGAAAGAAAGAAAAAATATACTATTTTTTATCATTTATAAGCCTTTATTGCATATACTTTATTATACATTGGGATTTATTAATAAACAAGCCTATGCTAGTTATAATTTTGCAATTTTTTACAAGAGAGCAGATATGATTACTTTTAGCGAAATGCTACTAAAACTACAAGAATTTTGGATGAAAGAGGGCTGTAATATTGTTCAGCCTTACGATATTCCAGCAGGTGCTGGTACATTTCATCCAGCTACATTTCTGCGTTCATTAGATTCAACTCCTTGGGCTACTGCTTATGTAGCTCCATCACGTCGTCCAACTGATGGACGTTACGGAGAAAATCCAAATAGACTTGGTTCTTATTATCAGTTTCAAGCACTTATAAAACCATCTCCAGATAATATTCAAGAGTTATATCTTAAATCTTTAGAGTATTTAGGTCTTGATGTTTCTCAGCACGATATACGCTTCATAGAAGATAACTGGGAATCTCCAACTCTTGGTGCATGGGGTCTTGGTTGGGAAGTTTGGTTAAACGGTATGGAAGTAACACAATTTACATATTTTCAACAAGTAGGTGGTATCGAATGTAACCCTGTTGCAGTTGAGATAACTTATGGAACAGAACGTTTAGCGATGTATCTTCAAGGTGTAGATAATATCTTTGATATAGTTTGGAATGAAAATAAATATGGAAAAACATATTATAGAGATATTCACAAAGAGAGTGAGATACAATTTTCTAAATATAACTTTGAAGTAGCAGATGTAGAGATGCTATTTGCAGATTTTAATGCTAAATGTGATGAGTGTTTAAAAACATTAGAAGCGGGGCTTCCTCTTCCAGCCTATGACCTTTGTATGATGGCATCAAATACATTTAATATTCTTGATGCAAGAAAAGCTATTAGTCAGACTGAACGTCAGAACTATATGTTGAAAATTCGTGAGCTTTCTAAGGGGTGTGCTGAACTTTATAAAGAGCAAGAGCCTGAGAGATTGGCTAGGGTTAAAGATTAATCTTATTAAAGAATTCTAGCTAAATCCCTTGAGCGGATTTAGCCAATCTCCCCCAAGCAGAAGAGGCATCAGTATCTACAGCCTCTTGATAAGCAACTCTAGCTTCATCATCTCTCCATAATTTACTATACACACTTCCAAGAAGGTATTTCTGACGGGCCCGTTTATTTTTAGATAGTTCTATCGTATCTAAAGATTTTATAATCTCTAATGCTTTTTCCAAATCTTCATTTGCTATATATGCTTGATAAAGTGTAAATTCTACATAAGGGGATTGTGTATATGCTGATGTTTTATTTTGTAATTTTACAATATATTCTGCATATTTAATAATAATATTATCATCTCTTAAACTTTGTCCTATAGAAAGAATAGAAACATAACGTTCAATATCTTTATACACTAATCCAAAAGTATCTTGAATATTATTTATAGTGCTTAACATCTTTTGAGAATCTGAAACTCTTTGGTATGTATCAAAAAGATATCTATATATCTCTAAATACTCTCTGTTTTTTTCATCTTCAATATCGTCCTCTATAAAAGATATTAAATCCCCTGAAGCACCTATAACATCTTGATATTTACTCATCATAAAATCAATTTTTATATTTCTATACAGCCATTTTTTTCTTTCATCAACATCTTTTATATTGATATTTTTATTTATCATACTTTTAGCAAGAGTTACATTTGCACCCTTCTCTGCACATACATATATCTTTTCATCCCACTCATCTGAAAGTGTAACATTGTATTCATTGAATATACTTAGCACTTCTGGACAAGCATCTTGTTTAAGGTACTCAGTCATAGAACCTTTTGCTGCATCTTTTATTATCTCTTTCGTATCACTATATTTTTCACTATCTAACTCTAAAACTGATTCTTCAAATCCTAAAACATCAGCATACATACCATTTTTTAGAAGAAGTTTTGATTTTTCATAAATAGCTCTATCTCCTATCGCATCATCTCTATAATTTACTATTAAACTATTATATTCATCTAATTTAGCTGTTAAATTATCTTCTGACGTTGCAAAAAACAGAGAATCTTTTGCTACTCTAACCTCTGCTTCAAAATCTCCATCTGGATACTCTTTAAGGTATCTATTTAAAGCAGATAATGCTTTATCTGTATCTTCTGTTTTACTTAACCATAACGCTCTATCTTTTAATAAACGTTCATATTCATCGTGACGTTTATTTATCTCATCTATTAAAGATTTCGCTATTGCACTTGCTGTTTTATAATCACTATTTTCAGCAAAAATGTACATCATATCTAGTGAATTTTTAAACTCTCTTTTAAAAAAATCTGGTTTAGCTTTAACTATTTTCATACTATATTTAGAAGCTTCTTTTAATTTTGTACTCCCTGAGTAATAAAGTGCTAATTTATAAGCAGCAGTAGTAGCTATCTCAATATCTTCTGTTTCTTTTAAAGCTTTTTTATAAAAAGAGATAGCCTTCGTAGCACCACCTGACATCTCTAGCATATCACCCTTATAAATATAACCCCATTTACTATATTCACTCTCTAAATGCTCATCAAACAGTCTGTCAAAGAAATAATCAGCATCTATATTTAAACCTATTTTAGAATAAGCATTTGCAGTATAAGCAAGTACCTCAGGTACATTCTTATCGGCAGAATATTCTCGTAAATAAACTTTTGAAAGCTCAACTACATTATCAAAATCATTTACTCTTGCATAAACTCTAATCTGATAAAAAAGTAACTCAGCTTTGAAAAGTGAGTTTGGATAATAATAGAGTACATCATTGATTAACTCTAAACACTTTGTATATTTTTTTTCTTTATAATATTTTTTAATTTTAAGATAATCAGTTACATCTTGAACTTTTTTCAGATGAACAGGATTTCCTTTAATATCTAAACCACCAACATAAGGTAGTATATCTTTCTTCATAACAAATGGTAAATTTAAACCTTTTTCACTTTTTTTTCTATTATTGATATATGGTAACTTATCTTTATAACCGATAAGCATCCAATGTTTAGAAATTTTTACATCTGCTTGATAGACAGAACTATCTTTAATTAGGTTAAAAGCCATTGGAAATAGTTTTATTTTATAATTTGGTTTAATCATTAAAAAGAATGTACCATTTTTAACTGTACTATCTATCTGAAAAAAACTATTTTGAATTTTTTGAATTTTTTGAGAGGGTTTTTTTGAAAAAGCACATATAATTTTTGTAACAACTTCAAAATCATTTCGTTTTTCTTGACATAAAAATTTTGATGAATCTTTGAAATGTAAAATAGAATATGTTTGATGATTCTCTTTTGCACTTTCCATCGAAATTTCAAGTGCATAGAGATTGAAGGAGAGAATAAGTACCAATATATATTTTAACAAATTCTCTTCTCCAATTTTAATTTTTGTATATCTTAATAACCACTATTATAAACAAATGATGTAATAAATTCAAGTAATGGATTTAAAGCAACAAATGCAAAAATAGTACCAATAGCAGCAAAACCGATAATTGATTTAAGTGCTAATGTAGCATTATTTACATAAACCTGTCCATCATTAGCAACTACTGGTTCTTTCATAAACATATAAACGATAAGTTTTAAGTAATAATAACCAGCGATAGCTGAGTTAAGTGCCATAATTAGTGCAAGAACTGTATAACCACCAGTTACTGCAGAACTAATCATATATAATTTACCCCAAAATAGAGCAAATGGAGGAAGACCAGCTAAACTTAACATAAACAGAGCCATAATAGATGCAGCTACTGGAGCTGTTTTAATCATACCTGCAAATTTATCATAACTATGGTCTGAACCTTGATGGTCTGGAAGATGTTTCTGACGAGACATCCATAGCATTGAGAATGAACCTAAGTTAGTGAAACTAAATAAAATCCAATATAAGAATAATGCACTGTTTGATTGAGTTGTACCGATTAAGATAGCAGCCATCACAAAACCAGCATGAGAAACAGAAGAGTATGCAAGCATACGTTTAACATCTGTTTGCACTAATGCCCAGATATTTGCCATAGTCATAGTTAATACAACAAAAACATATAATACAACTTCTAACCAGATAACACCACTATGAATTAAGAACTCAAACAGTCTCATAGCAACAACAAATGCAGCTATTTTAGGAACGATTGACATATAACCTGCCATCGCTGCTGAAGAACCTTCATAAACATCTGGAGCCCAAGTATGGAATGGAACTAATGAAAGTTTAAATCCAAATGATGCAAGTAAGAAAGTAACACCAACAAGAACAAAACCTATATCAACATATTTATTTGCAGCTAAAACAGTTGCAATTTGATTAATTTCGATTGAACCTGTAAGTGCATATAATACCATTGAACCAAAACTAAAGAAACCTGCTGCTAAAGCACCCATTGTAAAATACTTAACTGCTGCTTCAAAAGATTTATCACGATTGTGCATAGCTATTAAAGTATATAAAGCTAAAGATGAAGTTTCAAGTCCAACGAAGATAAGAATTAAGTTATCAGTTGAAACCATAAACTGGAATCCTGCAATCATAAATAGGAATAGTGCAAAAAATTCAGGATATGAAAACTCGTGGAAACGTTTATTTGTAAGTGCTAATGGAATAAATAACATTGAAGCACCAACAATAATAAACTGAGAAAGAATAGCTAAACCATCAATAAGCATCATATCAAAGACACCCATAACAGTACCATCTTGCATAAATACACCAGCAGCACTAGTTAATGCTCCAAAATCCATCATTAAGAAAAGGATAGCTAAAACTACATAAAGAGTTTTATCTAATCCACTTTTAAACATATCAACAACTAAAATTAACAATGCTCCAATAATTGGTATAAGCATTGGAGATAGAGTCATTAAATTTAATGACTCCAGCGAAACGTTTATAGGCTCTAACATTAGTGTACCTCCCCTGATGAAGTTTTAACAATCTCTGCATCTTTTACAAGATTAGGGATTCTCATTTTAGCTTCTTCTGTAATTGATTTATCGTGCATTAACTGAACGATAGATTCAACTGAGTTATTAATTGGCTCTAAAATTGGTTTAGGATAGACACCTAACCATACAGTGATTATTGCTAAAGGAATTAAAGCAATAAGCTCTCTTTTATTTACATCAGGAAGATTTCTATTCTCTTCGTGAGTAATTTCACCAAAGAACATTTTTTTGTAAGCTGCTAACATATAGATAGCACCAACAATAATTGCGATACCAGCTAAGATAGTTAAGATATGTGATTGTTGATAAAATCCAAGAAGACTTAAAAACTCACCAACAAAGTTAATTGTAAGTGGCATACCAACAGAAGCCATCATCATAAGACCAAAAATAGTTGCATATCTAGGCATAACATGCGCTAAACCACCAAACTGATCCATCATCTTAGTATGACGTCTATCATAGATAACACCAACAAGTAAGAATAATGCACCTGAAACAACACCGTGAGCAATCATTAAAAAGATTGAACCAGAGATACCTTCAACATTTAATGCGAATGTACCAAGAATAATAACACCCATATGTGAAACAGATGAGTATGCAACAACTTGCTTAATATCTTTTTGAGCATAAGCAATCATAGCAGTATAAACAATCATAATGATAGCTAATATCGCAATTGGAAACATAAAGTATGTTGATGCATCGGGAAACAGTGGTAATGAAAAACGGATAAACGCGTATGTACCCATTTTAAGTAAAATAGCTGCAAGGATAACAGAACCAATAGTTGGAGCTTGACCGTGAGCGTAAGGTAACCAAGTATGAAATGGAAACATTGGTACTTTGATAGCAAAACCCATAAAGAATGCTGCAAATAACCAAAGTTGAATATTCTCAGGAAGAATAAGTCTATACCAATCAAGAATAGCAAAACTCCATTGACCTGTTGCTTGATAGTAAAAGTATGCCATAAACAGCATACCTACAAGCATTACTAATGAACCTGCAAATGTATATAAAAAGAACTTAACAGACGCATATATACGTAAAGGACCACCCCATGCACCAATGATATAAAGCATAGGTACAAGAGAAAGTTCCCAAAATACATAAAAAATAATACCATCAAGAGCAGAAAATACACCCATCATAGTCATCTGTAAAAACAGTAGTGTAATAATCATATTTTTTACATTTTTAGTATCTGTTAAAGAAGCGATACCTATCATTGTAAAAAATGCTGCAAGCACTAAAATAAATAGAGATATACCATCAACACCTAAAATATAGTTAATTCCAAAAGATGGAAGAATCGCGATATGCTCCATAAACTGCATACCAGATGCATTTGAATCAAAAGAGAACCATAACCATAAAGATAGAGCAAACTCAATAATACCTACAGTAACACCATAAGCACGAATACTATCTTTATGAATCATAAATCCTAGCACTGCTGCGAGTGCTGGGAAGAAAATTAAAATCGATAAGATATGATCAATCATTTACTAAACTCCTAAACCTGATAAAATCGTAGTGATTTCAACAGAATATCTAGCTGCTAATCCAAAAACAACAGCTAATGACAATAATGCAACTGTACCTGCTACCATCCATTTAAGCATAGTAGAAAGGTTACCACTTTGCATATCTCTCGTTTTTTCACCCGTATTATAAATAATACCAGCGATACCATCAACAGTACCATCTACAATTTTTTGATCAATATGTATCCAGAAAAATGTTGATAACTCTCTATATGGTTGTACTAAATATTTTTCATAAGCAAAAGGTATATAGTATTGATTTTTCAATAGTTTATATACAAAACTTTGTTCCATTGCAGATGAACCATCTGGAACAACAATATCTCTTCTTGAATATTTTTTATAAGCATAAATAATTGCAGCAGCTACAAATAGTTGTGTACCTATTGTCATAATCCAATACATTGCGGCACTATGAACATGGTATTCAGTCGCAGGTAAAACTGCTATAACCATTTCAAAGTAAGTCATTTTAAATGCACCTGCAATCATTGCAAGAAGAAGTAATGGACTCATACCTACTAACATAAATTTATATGCTTCGTGTGGATCGATTCCAAATAGTTTATGTCTCTCTTCACCCTCAAATATAAGTGCAGTTAATCTAAATGAATAAAATGCAGTTAAACCAGCAGTAAATAGTAACACTGAATAGATAATATAATGATGTTCAATAATTGCAACTTCTAAAATCAAATCTTTTGAGAAGAAACCAGCAAGAGGGAAGATACCTGCAAGTGCGATTGAAGCAACAGTCATCATAATATATGTCCATTTCATAGGCTTTTTAAGTCCACCCATTTTAAATGGATCAAGTTCGTCGTGCATTGCGTGCATAACATTACCAGCACCTAAAAATAACAGAGCTTTAAAGAATGCGTGAGCCATAAGATGGAATAGTGCAACCCAGTAAGCACCAAGACCAACAGCTGCAAACATATATCCTAATTGTGAAAGAGTTGAATAAGCGATAATTCTCTTCATATCACGATTTACAAGTGCCATTGAAGCTGCAAAAATTGCAACAAATGCACCAAGTGAAGCGATAAATAATCCAACATCAGGGATTAAATCGTATAAAGGGTTAGAACGAACTACAAGATAAACACCTGCTGTAACCATTGTTGCTGCGTGAATAAGTGCAGAAACTGGTGTAGGTCCTTCCATCGCATCAGCTAACCAAGTATGTAATGGAAATTGAGCTGATTTACCCATAGCACCGATGAATAAAAAGATACCCATTAAGGTTAATACATCATTATCAAGTGAAGGCATAATAGCAAATGCTTCAGCATATTGTAATGTACCAGTATTCCAATAAACAAGGAAGATACCAACTAACATTCCAAGGTCAGCGATACGATTCATAATAAATGCTTCGTTAGCTGCCCAAGTAGCGCTCTCTTTATGATACCAAAAACCGATAAGTAACCATGAACAAAGACCAACACCTT
>CAZXSD010000040.1:0-16826 GCA_964642985.1 uncultured Sulfurimonas sp. | reverse complement strand
AAACCATATCAGCACCACAATCAGCAAATTTTAGGTTTTTAGGGTCACGGTCTGAGAATACTCTTACATTTTTCCCTGCAATAGAAATATTTTCATCATCCACTTGAACAACATCACTCCCAAAAGTACCATGAACAGAGTCATTTTGTAAAAGATAAAGCATCATATCCATACTTGCCATATCGTTAATCGCTACTATCTCTACATCATCTCTCGTAGCTGCTATACGAGCTACACAACGACCTATTCTACCAAATCCGTTAATTGCTATTTTGAGTGCCATTATATATCCTAAATTATAAAATTAAATTCGGTTATTTTAACCAAACTTAGTTATAATTCGCTTTAAATATGGAAACTATCGCACTTTTTGGTGGCTCATTTGACCCTCCTCATATCGGACATAAGGCTATTGTCGAAGCTTTGAATAAGCTTGATTATATAGATAAAGTTATTGTTATGCCAACTTTTTTAAACCCCTTTAAATCTTCATCTTATGCACCTAGTAAACTTAGGTTGCAATGGTTACAAGAGATATTTAAAGGTTTAGATAAAGTTAAAATTGATAACTATGAGGTTAATCAAAATAGAGCTGTTCCTAGTTTAGAGAGTGTTCAGTATCTTTTAAAGAAGTATGCTAAAGTGTATCTTGTTATCGGTGCTGATAATCTAAATTCACTTGAAAAATGGAACAATTTTAAAGAATTAAACTCCTTAGTTACTTTTATTGTTGCCTCACGTGATGATATAAATATTGATACAAAGTTTATAAAACTCAATATTAATAAAAAAATATCTTCATCAGAACTACGAGATAATATTAAACTGTCTAAACTACCAAAAGAGTGTGCGAGAGAAATAGAAATATATTACAAGGAAAAAAATGAACACTAGAATAGAAAAAATAGTATCAGTTCTTGATACAAATAAAGCAGAATCGATAGAGGTTTTTGACCTAACTGAAAAAAACTACTTTGTTGATTATGCGATTATCGCTTCATCACTTGGTGTAAAACATACACTTGCACTTTTGAATTATCTAAAAGATGATCTTAAACCAGCAGAACAATTTAACCATGTTGAAGAGAGTGGTGACTGGGTTGTTATCGATTTAGGAGATGTTCTTATTCATATAATGACTGCTGAATATAGAGTTAAATATGATATGGAAAAATTCTTAGGCGATTTAGCTGAAGGTCAAGATGGAGATGAAGTGCTTTAAGCACTTCATTTTATTCTAAAAAAAGTAATTTAACTCAAATCTATATTCATTATAAGAAACATCAGATTTTTCTGCACTATCTTCATCACTTACAAATCCAAGTCTTAATTTAGCCTCTAAATTTTTACCAATATTTTGACGAGCATCTATATGTAAAATATTTGTATCTGCTTGAACACCTGATTTTTTATCATCAAAATCTTGTATCGCATATCTAGCCATAATACTAAAACCATCTAGCATTTTTGCTTTGCCAAAATCATATCCAGCTCTTGCCATATATGTTGTTGTATTTGCATACCAATTATACTGACCCATTGCACGAGTAAACCCACCTGTTGGAAACCCTCTCCATGGAGCAACTATATCTGCTTCATCTGCAATTTTTGAATATCCTAAACGACCTAAAAAAGCACTATTTTTTATATCTAATCGAAGTGCTAAAAGTGAAGAGTCTAAGCTTTTAGGGTCTTTATATCCTGTATGCTCTTTCTTTAAATTAGCTACATCATAATCAGCATCTAAATTATCCATCTGTTGCATATAACGAATACCTGGTGCTACTTTCCAACCACCACCAACTGGTAATGTATAATGCGCTTCAAGTGTTAAGTTACTTACAACATCAGGAACACTCATAAAGCTTATATTTGCTTTTAAATTTTTAATAGACCTGTTTGTAGCAGAAAGAATTAGTAAAGTATTATCTGTTCCTATTCTCTCTACTGTAAGATTTTTATTTACTGCCGAATCATCATTTTGAGTCCAGCCATTAACAGCCAAAACATCATGACTTGTTGTATGGTCACGTAGTTTTTGGTTATATAGATATGCTAACATAATAGTAGTATCTGAAATATCTTTTATCTTCGCTGTTAAACCATCAAAAGCATTAGGTATCATTTTTGTATCGTTTGATTTCGTAAAAACACTCTCCACTAACTGACGTCCAAAAATAAGTGATGTTTTATTTACTTTATACTCTAAATAAGCTTGACCTAAAACAGTCATACCAAAATCACCTGTCAAACTTGTATTTGAACGGCTTAATGTATCTTTTCCAGCTTTTAAATTTCCAACATCTTCAGCATCTTCACGAAAAAAAGATGGATTTTGAGAGCTATATAATCCAGCAGTAGCACTTAATCCTGCAAATGGTGCTGTTTTATATATAAAACTTCCACCTATTCCCATAGCTTTATTATCAGTATCTTTTTCATTCCAATCCCACATAAAACTATTGGCTCTTAGACGTCCGTAAAAGATACCCTCTGAAAAAGTCTTTGTTATACTCTCTACTGAAGATGGAAGTTTATTATATTGTAGACTCATATTTCCTTTTAAAGTAACTTTATCTGATACTAATGTTGCATTTGCTGTTGATGCTAAAAGTAGTGTACTGATAGCTACTAGACTTAATTTACAATGTTTCATTATTTTCCTTTTTTATAATCTTTTCTTGATTTAAATTTTCTAAAATATTTTTGTAATTATAGATAGATTCTACATATTTTACTGGTTCAGAACCTCTTGCATAACCATATTTTAAAGTTTTATAGTATTGCTTATCAGCTAAAAGAGGAAGTGTCTTCTTCAAGTCACTCCAACTATTTGCATCTAAATTTAATTTTCTAGCTAATGTTTGAGCATCGTGAATATGTCCCAATCCAATATTATAAGCAGCGAGTGCAAATTTAAGACGATTTTCACCCTCTAAATTTTTTGGTACATTTTTAAGCATCTGTTTGATATGACGTGTACCACCGATAATACTCTGTTTAGGGTCTAATCTATTTTTAACTTTGAGTAATTTAGCTGTTTTTTTTGTAAGCATCATAAGTCCACGAACACCTGTAAAACTTTTTGCTTTTGGATTCCAATGAGATTCTTGATAAGAGATAGAGGCTAATAACTGCCAAGGTATCCCATAATATTTTCCAGCATCTTCAAAAAATTTCTGATATTTTGGAAGTCTGCTCTTTACTCTTTTATAAAATACTTTAGTATTATAATAATCAAAAAATAAAACATTACTATAATAGTGGTCTTTAAGTTCTGACATAGCACCAGATTGATGAAAGTTATTTAACCATGTGTACATATCTGCTTTTAATTCATCTGCATTATCTGCAAGTAACCAAGCGAGTTGTTCACGTTCACTAATAGTAAAAGCTAAAGATATTTCAGGAAAATATTTAAGATTAATTGCATAGATATTTGAATCTACAATAGTACAATCTATCTCATGAGAGGCTACTTTTGCTAAGAGTTCTTCTGAAGAATATTTTGAAGTCAAAGAAACATTTACATCAAAACTATCATCTCTTAAATTTTGAACCGTTTCACTATAGCTTGTTCCCTCTCCTATCATAACACTAAGACCTGTTAAATCTTCAATATCTCTAGGAAATTTTTTACTTTTTTCCATTCCTCTATAACAGATAACTTGCTCTTGCACCTCAGCATAAGATGGACCAAAATTAAATATTTTTTCTCTCTGTTCTGTTTTAGCCAAACTAGCTGATGTTATATGAGGTTGTAGTTTATGTGATAATTCTATCGCTTCTTTTGTTGTTTGTGCTGTTGTGATATTTAATTCAACACCAAGGCTATCAGCATAAGATTTAAGCAGATCATACTCAAATCCTTGCGCCCCATCCGTACCTATATAATAGGTTGATAATGTATTTAAAAACACAATATTTAAAGTTTTAGTTTTTTTGATTTCATCCAACAAAGAGGGAGGTTTAACCATAGGTGTTTCAATAACACGTACTATCTCAATAGACATATCTTCTCGTGGAGTATATGCAGTATGACTTAACCATCCAAAGACAAAAGATGATAAAGTCAATAAGACCATTAATAGGGGTTTTATATATATCTTCATAACTTATAGTTTACATTGATAAACTTATGCAAATATAAATCTATTAACCCCATTATCATATTCATGAGCCAAAACTTTATCATGAGCTTTTAAAATAGAATCAACTAAATATAAACCTAAACCAAAACTATTTTTAGATGGATTATCTTTTGTAAAAGGTTCTATATAGTATTGAATAGGATTTGCTATACACTTTCCATTACTCTCAAAAGCAAGTTCATCATTTAATATCAATATCTTTACATGAGCATCTGGAGAATATTTAATAGCATTATCAATCATATTT
This sequence comes from uncultured Sulfurimonas sp., assembly GCA_964642985.1. Taxonomy (GTDB): domain Bacteria; phylum Campylobacterota; class Campylobacteria; order Campylobacterales; family Sulfurimonadaceae; genus Sulfurimonas. Next base: position 12,428 of record CAZXSD010000040.1, on the reverse strand, counting down.
TTTACAGCCGTAGTGTAGAGTCTATAATTTACAACTAGTTTTACATTAGCATGAACAAAAACACTGACACTCTCTCTATCTACCATCGCCATATCTATTGCACCATCTATAATATCAACTAAACGATACTCTTTAAATTCACTTCTATCATTAATATTTGTAACCTCTTCTATTAAAGCAAACTCAGTAACAAGGGATTCTAATCTTCCAAAGATAGATACAAATCTATCTTTCTGTTTTTGAGAGTCCAACATTTGAGTAACAATAGTTCCTTTAGCGATAGGTGTTTTAAGTTCGTGCATAAGGTTTCTTAAAAAAAGAGTTCGTGATTCTAAAAGTGTATTTATTTTTACTCTTGCTGATTCTAGCTCATTAGCGATAGAGCCTATCTCATCTTCAGAGGATGTTTTAAAAGATATATTCATATCCCCGTTTCCAAACATCACAATTTTCCGACGTAAACGGATAAGTGGTCTTAGTTTTTGTAAAATAACAATAAATGATAAAAGAATAATAGATATAGTAGTTATATATGTATATAGAACACTTCCATATTTATAGGGTTTTAACTCTTCATCTTGTATTAAAATTGATTTAATAGGAGTTTTTATAAAAAAGTAAATAGTCCCTTTCATCTCTAACATAGTTATATAAAGGTCACTGATAATACTTTGAGTGTGAATGCCTTTTTCATTTAAAAACATAGAGGAGTTTATATTTTTAAAACCTTCTCGTTTTAATATTTTTCCAGAGTTTAAAATATTTTCTTGTAAAGATTTGTCTTTAATTTTGAGTAATTTATAAACTGCTAAATTAGCTTCTAACATAATATCGGAACTATTACTTAGATAATGCGCTCTATATATCTGTGTAATTACAGAGTATTTTGTAAAAATCTGGTCAATATATTGCTGTTTATTTAACTTATAAAACTCAAAAAAAACGGCACTTACACTTATAAGAGTAACACTCAATGCAAAAAGTATGGTAATTAAAACAGCATGTTTTTTCATAAAAATAGAGATACAGCTACTATTTTAGTAGCTTATATCCTACCCCTCTTACAGACTCTATAAGAGTTTTATCTCCTAGTTTATTACGAATACGACCTACCATAACATCTATACTTTTATTTGAAGAATCTTCATTTATAGCATTTACATTATGGATTAAATCTTCACGTGAAACAACTAATCCCTGTTTTAAAATCATATAAGATAAAATTCCAAATTCTGCATTAGTTAAATCAATATTTCGACCTTTATAAGAGATAATCATAGTATCTTTATCACATTTAAAATCACTTTTAGACTCCTCTTTTGCTTCACTTTTTGCTTCATAACGACGTAAAACAGAGTGAATTCTAGCTTCAAGTTCTCGTGGGTCATAAGGTTTAGGAAGATAATCATCTGCACCTAACTCAAAAGCTTTAACCTTATCATTTACATCACTTCTAGCTGACGAGATTATGATAGGAATATCTTGACGTTCACGAATAGCCTCACAAACCTCAAGACCATCCATACCTGGTAGTGTTAAATCTAAAATAACCAAATCAAATGGCTTTAATTTTAATATACTTACTGCTTTAAAAGGGTCATCTTCGGTAACAACCTCAAACTCAAACTGCTCTAAATATTCAGTAAGTATCTCCGCTAATTCTAAGTCATCTTCAATCATTAATATTTTTTTCATAATTTTAATCATTTAACCTCAACAACAGCATCAGCAACATTAATAATATCACCAGAAACTATCTTCGCACGTTTACGCAACTCTACTTCACCATTTCTCTTAACATAACCATCAGCTATAATTAACTTCGCTTGCGCACCACTATCTACTAAATCTAATACTTTTATAAGCTTAAAAAGCTCTATGTAATCATCTTTTAATTCAAATATCATTTTTTTCCTTTAATTTTAATCTATCACAAGTTTTTTTATAATCCCGGTGCTTTCCACATACTATCAGTAACACCATCATCAACCAACTTTAACTGAGCATCATAAGCTTTTTGCCACTTGATTTTTATCGTATCGTAAAGTTTCTTATTTTCCATATTTGGCTCATAAACTTTATCCCAAACTACTAACTCTTTAGATGCTTCTTTAAGATTTTTATAAACTCCACATCCAACACCAACTGCCATAGCTGTTCCTAATGCAGTTGCTTCTGTTACTTTTGGTATCTTTACTATGCACCCTGTAACATCTGCTAATATTTGTGACCATAAAGCCCCTTTCGACGCTCCACCTGCAAATACTATCTCTTCAATTTTTACACCTGTAAACTCTGAAATTTTATCAAGGTTTATACTTGAAACTATACACGCATTTTCTTGTAAACTTCTAAACATTGAGGCTTTATTTGCTATCTCTGTATCTATTGAAAGATTTAAAAAACTTGGTGCTGAATGATACCATTTTCCATATTTCATACTATCTGAAAATATCGGCATAATACCATTTGAACCTACGGGAACTTTTGAAGCTTTCTCCTCTAGCACTTGATAAACATCTATACCTCTCTCTTTAGCTTCTCTTTTTTCATCATCACAAAAAGCATCTCGAAACCAACGCATCACTAGACCACTAAAAAAAGTGATTCCCTCTGCTTGTGACATTCTATTTATAACGTGAGGATTTATACGAATAGCCATACTCTCAGGTGGTTCTATCATACTAGGAATATTAACCACTTGTTGCCAAAATGAACCTCCTAAAATGGCACACTGTTCATCTTCAACAACCCCTAAACCTAAAGAACCAAGACCAACATCTCCCCCACCCATAACGACTTGAGTATCTTGTGTTAATCCTGTTTCATTTGATGTGTTTAAAGTAACATTACCAATAACAGTGCCAACTTCTAAACAAGGAGGAAAAATATTATCTTTTAATCCAACTCTAGTAGCCATCTCAGTAGCCCAATTTCGTTTTGCTAAAGAAAATATACCTGTTGTTCCAGCATTACTAGGGTCAGTTGCAATAATACCACTTAAACGTGCTAATATCCAATCCCCTATCATAGAAATTTTAGCTACTTTCTCATAAATATTTGGACGATTATTTTTAACCCAAAGTAAACGCGGTAATGCACCAAGAGCAAAAGTTTGTCCAGATTCCATATAAAGTTCTTCCTCTATACCTTCAAAATTTTCTTTAAGAAAACGAACCTCTTTATCTGCTCTAGCATCTACATTAGCAACAGCCCAAAGCTCTTTTCCATATTTATCATACAGAACTATCCCCTCACGCATACTTGTTGCACTCACACCAAGAATATCTTTTACATCTATTTTTGCATCTTTTATTACATTTTGAATACAATCAACAACTAAACCCCAATTCTTTTCAAAATCAAAGCTCATAGAGTTAGGAACACCCTCCTCTTCTAAATGTGACCACTCCGTTTGTGATACTGAGATTTGATTTCCCTTTGTATCAAAAATCACTGCTCGTATGCTTCCTGTTCCTGCGTCTATTGCTATTAGGTGTTTCATCTTTTTACCTTTTTTTAATCTATTTTTTAACCTGAATTTTCAAATACAAGTGCATACTTCCTATAACTTTTCTATCTCTTCTTTTGTCAAGCCTGTTGCAATAATAATATTTTCAATATCTACACCAACTTTTAAAAGATTTTTTGCTATCTCTAATTTTTCCTCTAGTTTACCCTCTTCACGACCTTGTTCTAAACCTTGTTTCAAGCCTTTTCCCTCAGCCGTCCTCAAAGCACTTTCATCATCCATCTCTTTCTTTTTTATATAATCATAAACTTCTAGTTCTTTCTTACTCCATTTATGTTGTGTTATTATCTCATAAGCATTATTTATCTCTTTTACTTTTTCTAACTCTTGAGGAATATAATCCTCTTTTTCAGCTCTTTTGATAAAATATGTCCACTTATCTATAATCGAATCTAATTCTGATAACTTCTTCTTAAATTTTGGTAATTCAATAAATGTAAACTCAAAGTCCTCTAAATCATTTTTCATCGTCTCTTTATTTAAAATCAGATGACGAGATATATAATATTTACTATCAAAAATTTTAAAATTACAGATACCTATAAAATAAACCTTTTGAAGAGTCTCATATTTCTCTCCTTTATCTACTTGTTCAACATAAGCCTTAGATGTATAATACAAACTTCTTTTTGCAAAATCATACAAATCTTTTCTCTGCATCTCAACTATAAAATGTTTATCTTCTCTATTTGTAGCTTTTATATCTAAAATAGTCTCTTTTAAATCCTCTATCTTGGGTACTTGATAGGGATTTACTATTTTTATATCTACTATCATTTTCTCATCTTTAAAATCTAATACTGCATTTAAAAATGAGATTAATATCTCTTTATGGTTTTCATCTCCAAATATCTTTTTAAAGGCTATATCATTTCTTGGGTTTGCAAATTTCATCTTTTTTCCTTTATCTTTAAGATTTAATAGTTATACTTTCATTCACGATAAAAATTATTGAAATTTATGGAGCGGTAAAAAGCTTTTAAGGGTAGAGGAAGTCATGAGCCTCTACCCTTTTTTTTTACCCTCCTAAATTTCAATAAGGGAGATTTTATGAATAGAATTTTTATCGTGATTATTCTTATGTGCATCTTTGCACCTGTACTTTATTAAGTACAGTCAAGGGGATTTTTTCCCTTGTCTCCCTCATTTTTTAAATTATTTCTAACTTCTTCTTGTGTTTTGTCTTATTGAAACTACAAACTGATATATTAGGTAAGTAATAATTACTTTAGCAATAAAATCAATCGCTGTCATATCTTTTCCAAGTTTTGAGAAAGGGCTTATTTGTTGGAATAAAGAATCAAAAGAAGTATTATCTGTTGTAATAAAGAGATAAAAGAGAAAAAGAAATAAAAGAGAAACTATCCATCTTACTTTTTCTTTAAAATAACTAGCTATTACCGTAAATATAGAGAAACTAAAAAATATTCCTGATGCAACAAAAACATCTATATCTGAATTTAGAAAAATAGTAATAAAGTCCTTACAATCATAATCTTTACATTTAAGGTACTCTCCTTCCATTAAATAGGCACTTATTCCAATAATAAAAATCCACAATAAAGGTAACACCCAATTTTGGGAATGTTCAGAAGAGAAACTATGAAATTTAAATGTAAAAAACTCAAAAGAAGGTTTATCCCAAAAAGATTTAGTTAAGTCCTTATCCATCTCTTTCATCTCCAAAGCATAAAAACGATTAGATTCTATAATATTGCCTTGTTTTTCAAAAGAGTGCTTTATTATTCTTGCTGTTTCTCGGTTTTTTACTTCTATTGTAGCACCTAAAAAATTTGCCTCTTTTTTAAAAAATGTATTTTCAAGATTTAATAAATTCATTTTACTATCACTAAACAAAGCTAAACTTTCAAATTTAGTATGAATAAAATTAATTTCATTATAAAATTTTGTTCGTATAAAAGAAGTAGTACCCTCAAAAATGATATTTTGAAAAGTAATCTCTTTATGAACACTACAATTTTCAAATAAAAACAAATTATTAAATTGATTTTTTTCAAACTTTACTTCATCAAAAAATGAACAATCAGAAAAAGATATATTTTTAGCATTCCTAATTAACTTAAAATCAGTTTTCCCTAAAAATCTACAGTTATTAAAATAAAGATTGAACTCTTTATTTAATCCATAAAAAGGTTCATAGTGTAATTCTTTTGATGAAGCTGGAAATATAATTTGATTAAATTCATATTTAAAAAGTTCTGTATTATATTCATCTTCAGTATCATTTATATCTTTTTTTGCATCTTTATTATCTAATATATTATTGACATTAGAAATTTCTAATAGGATTTTTTTCCAGAATTTTTTAATATTTTCATTAGACTTCTTGCAAAATTTAATCCACTGATACTGAAAGTCTCTTATTGTTAATACTTTTGAGACACTTTTAAACTTCATTTTCGTTAGTTTTGTAAGAGATTTATCCCAATTTAAAGAACCATCTTGATTTGTATCATACCAATCATCTTTCTTACAATGTAAAATACACTCTTGACTCTCCTCAAAACATTTTTCATCACAATTATATATACTACATTTATCCATAAAAATTACTGTCCATCTCTAACACACCTAACTAAACAGCTAGTCGACTTGAAATTGAAGCCAACCCTTGTTGATGACCTTGTAGTAATAAAGTCCACACCGAAAGCAGCTGGATTAATACTATTAGCGCGTATAGTAGAAGACCAATAAAATCCACTCAAAACATTTTTTAATTTAGTTTTATTTAATTTTATAAGTGTTTCTTTTTTTGGTAACTTCCAATCATTATATCCAGCTAAAGTTAGCTTTTTACAGTAGTTTATAGCACTCTTCCAATCCAATACTTTTTCATAGTTTTTATAATCAGCATAATCATAAGCTTTTTCCTCTGCCTTAGTATATATCTCATCTTGCCACATCAAATCATCTATAACGGTTACATCTTTTAAATTTCTTAAATATTGTTTTTTAGCTTTATAAATTACTTTATCTTTTTCAAGAACAATATCAATACTCTCACTTCGAGTTAGCTCTATACTTCCCTCTTTTGTTAAATACCCAGCCCTTTTTACTTTGATGTTATACGTTCCCTTTTTGAGTTTTATCCCATCATAATATCTAGGTTTTATGTTTGTGATATAAACTCTTGCATCTTTAGGGTTTGTGTTTATTGTTAAACTGAAATGTGTTGGAGCTTTTGATTTAAAACTATATTTTGATTCTTTTGCCACGGATAAATCCGCGGTTCCAGTTGGGAGTTTGAAGAAAAACTCTCCGATTATATCATCGTGTGTCCACGGTCTCTGTCTTTGATTTGTTTTTTTATAAACATCTCTTTTTATATTTTTAAAAAGTGTATGGAGTGAAAGACCTTTTTTGTCTATGTTGTTAAGTATCTGCTGAGTAAAAACTCCGTGCTTTCCACTTCCATCATCTGCAACATCTCCAGGACTTGTTGCATAGGCTATGAACATACCTTTGGCATTATCAACTTTTGCAAGTCCACCACCACCCGAACGAGAAAAAGGGTCATTTCTACACGCATCTAATAAAACTATATTTAAACGATTTCCTGAATTTTTCATATAAGATAACACTTTATCTAACTCTAAAGACTCATAGGCAACATCTATCTTGTTTATGAGATTTGAATCTTTTCCCATTAAAAAGTTTTTCCCATCAGACTCAACACCATGACCTGCGAAAAAGAAAAGTCCTACTCCACCTTTAGAGAGTTTCTGACTAAAACTACGAACTTTTTTATCCATATCTCGTACAGTTAAATTTTCGCCATAATAGACTGTAAAACCTAAATTTCTAAGCTTGTTTTTCATAGCTCTTGCGTCATTTATAGGATTTCTTAAATCTGATAGTTTTGAATTTTCATATTTGTTGTTTCCTATTACTAAGGCTACTCTTTGCTCTGTTTTCATTAACTTTAATGCTCGTGAATTGTTTGCATTTACAAGAGTTGTAAAGAGAATGAATCCTATTAACATTATCGCTTTTATTTTAATCATCTTATTTCCTTTTCTATCTCTTCTTTTGTCAAGCCTGTTGCAATAATAATATTTTCAATATCTACACCAACTTTTAAAAGATTTTTTGCTATCTCTAATTTTTCCTCTAGTTTACCCTCTTCACGACCTTGTTCTAAACCTTTTTCTAAGCCTTTCTTCAAGCCTTTTCCCTCAGCAGTTCTCAAAGCACTTTCATCTCCAAATATCTTTTTAAAGGCTATATCGTTTCTTGGGTTTGCAAATTTCATTTTTTTCCTTGTCTCCCTAATTTTTAAATATTATTCCAAATCAATTATTTCTTCAACTTCATCTGTTCCAATTCCCAATACTCCATCGCAAAACTATCTTCTAAACTAATACTTTTATATCCACCAAGCTTATCAGCTCTTAAAACTGCCATCATCGTATGCTCAACTATATCATTTATAATATCTGCCTCTTTTTGAGTTTTTCCTAAGGAGATAATGCCTATATCTTTGAGAACTATATAATTAGGAGATGGATTTAAACAGATTTCATCATTACTAAACTCTTCAAAATATGCTATATAATTTGTTTTATACTCTTCTAATCCTTTTTTAATATTCTCATCTTCAAGAACTAACGGAACTCTTTTTGTACGGATAATATGTTCAGGTGTTAAAACACCACGAGTTGCACTTTTAGAAAGGTTTTTTTGTGAAGCGTATAAAACTGCTAAAGGGTTTTGGTTAATATTTGTAAAAACTTGATAACCTTTCTCAGTTGAAAGTAGCTCTTTAATCTCTCTATCATCAAATAGTTTTTTATTTGGAGTGTTATCTATTTTAAGAGATGCCTCTTTGTTTAAAAACTCTTCAGCTAAATTTACAGCATCTATCATCTTATCATAAGAGATTTTTGCATCATTATCAAAAGTGAAAATACCGTGATTATATAAAATAATTCCATCAATAGTTTTAAAATCTAAGTTTTCAATCATCTTGTATATTGTCTGTGCAAGAATAAATCCAGGCATAACATAGGGAACTATTAAAAAATTAGGAAAAACTTTTTTTATGTTTTCTTCTCCATTTATACAGTTTGAAAGAGTTACAACAGCATCAGAATGTGTATGATCTACAAATTTATAGGGGATAATAGCGTGTAGTATCGCTTCAACAGATGGGTTCGGAGCTAATTTGTCTATCATCGCTTTTTTTTGTCCACTTACCATATCACTATCACTTAACTCTTCTAACTGAGCCATCTCTAAAAGAGTAGAGAGTTTAACAGGAGCAAACCCCTCCTCTTTGATAGAAACTAAATCCCAACCACTTCCTTTTACTAAAAGAATATCCTCTCCATCAACAACTGTTTTAACAGAAGTATTCCCTCCACCGTGTAAAACAAGTTCATCACTTTGACCTAGTAAATTTGATGTATATACTCTTAACTGTAAATCTGTTTTGAAATTTTTTGCTGTTTCTTTATTGTATAAATTTTTCATCTTTGTCCTTAATAATATCTATTTTTATTCGTAATTATATCAAAATATTAAGTATCAAAAAACAGCAAATTTAGTTTATATCAAACTTTATATTAATAACTTTAAAATTTATATATTAAATCAACAAGTATTTATATAATTACATTAGAGTTCGATACAAATTAATTTTATACTCTTTTTATACGTATCATATATCTAATTTGATACAATTCACTAAATTTTTAAGATGAAGGATATAAGCTTGAATGGAGTCTCTTTATTTGCAAATGTAGGCATTGCTGAAACATATATACATAAGCATAATATAAATATTGTTGTAGCAAATGAACTACTAGAAAACCGTGCTAAATTTCATAAAGAAAACCATCCAAACTGTACTCCTATTGTTGGAGATATTACAAATAAAGAGATATATGATAAAGTTCTTCAATCATCAAAAGAGAATAACTGTGAATTTTTAATAGCTACACCACCTTGTCAAGGAATGAGTGTCGCTGGAAAAATGCAAGAAGATGACCCTCGAAACTCTCTTATCAAACACGTAATAGAGTTAGCATTAGATTTAAAACCAAAACATATCTTAATAGAAAATGTACCTGGTATTTTAAAAACTTATCTTGTTGTTAATGGTGTTAAAACTAAAGTTATTAATTATATTGAAGAGGCTTTAGAGGATTATTATGTTAATTATCAAGTTGTGGATAGTGCAGATTATGGAACAGCTCAAAGTCGTAAACGTGCTATATTTTTAATCTCAAATATAGCTAAATGGGAGTTTCCAAAAACTCAAAAACGTATAACAGTAAAAGATGCTATTGCCCATCTTCCAAGTTTAGAGAGTTCTCAAAATTCAAATATAAAGTATCATAATGCAAAAGAGCATAATGAACGTCATATATTTAGCCTTAAACATACTCCAAGTGGAAAAACAGCACTTCACAATAAAATACACTATCCAAAAAAAGAGGATGGGACACGTATCAAAGGGTATGCAACAACTTATAAACGAATGGAATGGAACAAACCTGCTCCAACTATCACTATGGCAAATGGTTCTATCTCTTCTCAAAATAATGTTCACCCTGGTATACTAAAAAAAGATGGAACATACTCTGATGCTCGTGTTTTAACACTTAAAGAGATTTTTATCTTAACAGGTTTACCAGAAGATTGGCATCCTCCAAAATGGGCAACAGAAAACCTTATACGTCAAGTTATAGGAGAGGGTGTACCACCTCTACTTATAGATGCTCTTTTGACAACTATTCCCAAATAAAATATGTCATCAAATCCAAATAGATGGCAAGCCCCGGGTAATGCAAAAGGATTTAATACTCAAATCGGAGATATAAATCCGAAAATAAAAAATAGAATTAATCTCAATAATAGAACTATTGGAACACTGAAATATATAAAAGAAAAATCAAATAAAAATGGTTTTATAAGTGAAGAGAAACTCAAACTTGAACTTAAACAATATCTTTTTGATAACTTCAATGAAGAAAAAACAGATAGCTTAGTCACGCATTTTTATAAACCTGCCCTCTTCTATGGTTTTATAATTCGTGATAAAAATTATAATCTTTCACTCAGTATAGAAGGAAATCTTTTTGTAAATAGTTATGAAAAAGAAGATTTTTATAACTGTAAACGTATTTTAATTAATCAACTTGATAATACCATCTATCCAAATAGTGCAACACCTGATGTTAAATACCTCAAACTCTTTCCTTTTCGAATTTTTTTTAAACTACTCCTAGAAAATGAAAGATTATCCTCTAGTTTTATCAAAGAAAAGCTGATTTATATAACAACATATAGTAATTTAGCAAGTTATAAAAAAAGTAAAGATTTACTAGATATTAAAGAGAAAGAGTATTATGAAAAATTTAATAGTTGGATTATAAACTCTCTTGTTGATATGAAAATATTAGATTTAAAACATAAATATATCTCTATTAATCAACAGATATTAACCCATATTCAATCACTTTATAACAACTTAGAATATAGTGATATGTTCTTTGAAAATATAGTATGTGAACTTAATAGAGATGTAGCAAATAAACGTGTCAAAAGAGATTTTTCACTTATTTTAAAAGCTAAAGAGAGAGATAATTTTCAATGTATGATAGATAATACTCATTTAACATTTTATTCTAAAGATAAACCATATATAGAGGGACATCATATTATCCCTATGTTTCAACAAAAAAATTACGATTTTAAACTTGATGATATGGATAATATTATCTCCCTCTGTCCAAACTGTCATAGAGAGATACATTTTAGCGATAACAAGCAAGATATTTTAAATAAAGTGTTTTATCTTCATAAAAAATATATGGATAAAAATAAGATTGAGTTAAACGATTTTTATAAAATGTACTCCTGTTTCTAAATTTGGCTAAAATGCCATTTTAAAATAATAAATAGTATGGAGATTTTATGGAAGATACATTTGGTAATTTAGAAACTTATGGATATATAGGACTTTTTTTATACTCTTTAGGTGGTGGTTTTGTGGCACTTATCGGTGCAGGTGTTTTATCATTTATGGGTAAAATGGATTTAACATTAGTAATATTTATAGCATTTATAGCAAATGCTATTGGTGATGTTCTTCTTTTTTATATGGCACGTTATCAAAAAAGTATGATGATGGATGGGTTACGACAGCATAGACGTAAACTTGCACTCTCTCATGTTATGATGAAAAAATATGGTTCGTGGATAATTTTATTTCAAAAGTTTGTATATGGTATAAAAACTCTTATCCCTATCGCTATCGGTTTAACAAAATATGATTTTAGAAAATTTGTTATTTTAAATATTTTAAGTGCTGGAGTATGGGCAGTATCTTTTGGTTTGGGTAGTTATTATTCAGGTGAAGTATTGGTAAATTTTGCTGAACTTATAGGAGATAAACCTTGGATAGCACCTATAATACTTGTAGTATTTGGTGGTAGTTTATGGTTGTATTTGGAAAAGGCTACGAAGAAAAAAGTTAAGAAGTAAGATTGGAACCCCGAATTTATTCGGGGCTAAATAAGTTAATTAATTAATTAATTAATTAATTAACTTCCAACAATAGGACCAAATGGAGCATAATCTGTATGTTCCCCATCTTGATATTTTTTATAATTAGCAACAAACATCTCTGCAAGTTCATCTCTAGTTTTATCAAACAGTTCTTTATCTTCCCAAGCATTACGAGGATTTAAAATCTCTGGCTTCAAATTACCTAAAGTTTTTGGAACATGTAATCTAAATGTTTTAGTAACATCAAATTCACTCTCTTGAATACTACCATCTAAAATAGCATTAATACAAGAACGTGTATTTTTAATACTCATACGTTTACCAACACCATAAGCACCACCAGTCCAACCAGTGTTTACAA
>CAZXSD010000039.1:0-18231 GCA_964642985.1 uncultured Sulfurimonas sp. | reverse complement strand
GTAGGTGACTGTTAATCACTTGGTCGCTGGTTCGAATCCAGCATCCGGAGCCATATTCAATGAAATCAAATAAATCACAACTATATTAATAAATTAAAGAGAGATAGTTTTTAATTTTCTTTTATATAAAGATAAATATTTGCAGCTATTTTGGTATACTAAGAATAATTTTTATTGAGGATACTAAATGACATACGGTGAATATTATTATCTTGTTAAGAGCGATATGAAATTAAAAGATGGTGTATGGATTACAAATAAACCAAATATTACTATACCTCTAAGAATGTCAAAAAAAGATGCAGTAGCTTATTATTCTGCAAAGTTTAGTCGTTATTGGGCATCAATGGAAAATAAATAGTATTGGTACAAAATCATTAAATTAACAAGAGGTCTATTACAATCTATCTCCGTTTTTAGTCAATTAAATATTGATGAGATAGATTTTTTAAAACAAATATCCACTTTAAAACCATTAAATCATGATGAACATATTTTTTATGAGGATGATTATAGTTCGAAACTTTATATGTTACTTGATGGAAGTGTAAAAGTTTATAAAGTTGATAATAATGCTAATGAAATAGTTTTAAAACGGTTTGTTCCTTTTTCTTTTATTGCTGAATTAGCAAATTATACAAATATAAATTTTCCAGCTTCTGCAAAATCTATAGATAGTTCAACTGTTTTAGTTATAGATTATAAAGAGTATAAAAAATATTTTTTATACCATCCCTCTATTGTTCCTAATGTAATAAAAGCTTTAACAACTAAAATTTTATCTTTAGAAAAAGTTATATCTGAAAATATGACAATGAATGCTACTCAAAGAGTTGCTAAATTTATTTATGAAAAAGAATCTATTTTCCAAAATAAAAAAAAACATGAAGTCGCAACTATTTTAAATATTACACCTGTAACACTTTCCCGCATATTAAAAAAATTTAAAGAAAAAAAAATTATGGATAAAAATAATAGTTTAATAGATAAAAATTTATTAAAAAAAGAGTTTTCTTAACATACGTTAATGCTTTTTTATTTATTTTCTTATATTATTTGGTAATTAAATAATTATCGGAGAAATAATATGAGTATGTCATGTAATCAATGTGAAATGAGTATGCCAAATGGTTGTGGTAGTGCAGGTCAAACAGTAGGAACTTGTGGTAAAGATGAAACTTTAGCATCACTTCAAGATACAATGATTTATGGTTTAAAGGGTCTTGCTGCTTATAGAGAACACCTTAATGAGTTAGCACCTGCACAAACTAAAAATGTTGATGATGTTATGAGTGAAACTCTTTATTTTACTCTTACAAATGTAAACTTTAATTTTGATGATCATATCAAACAACTTATGAAAGTCGGTTCTGCTGGTATCGAAGTTATGGACAAACTTTCAAATGCTCATACTGCAAAATTTGGTATCCCAACTCCTGTTGAGATTCCTCAAAATATGGTTGAGGGAAAAGCTATTTTAGTAAGTGGTCATAACTTAGAGATGTTTGGTGAGCTTTTAAAAGCTACTGAAGGTAAAGGTATAAATATTTATACTCACTCAGAGATGTTACCAGCACACGGTTATCCAGAGTTTAAAAAATATAAACACCTTAAAGGAAATGTTGGTAAAGCTTGGTTTGATCAAGTAAAGCTTATGAAACGTTTTAAAGGTACTTTTGTTGTAAATACAAACTGTATTATTCCTCCTAAAAAAGATGCTGATTATATTGATAGAGTATTTACTTATAAAATAGTAGGTATCGAGGGTGCTAGAAAGATTGAAGGGTTTGATTTTACAGAGCTTATTGAAACAACTTTAGCTTGTGAAGATACAGTTATGGAAGATGATTTAACTTTAACTACGGGTCATCACTATAAAACTATTATGACCTTAGCTCCAGAGATTTTAGGTGCAATAGGTGCTGGTAAAATTAAACAATTTTTTGTTATCGCTGGTTGTGATGCTCCAGGGAAACAGGGTGAGTATTATAGAGAGTTAGCTGAGAACTTACCAAAGGATTGTATTATTATCACTTCATCTTGTGGTAAATTTAGATTTAATGATATTGATTTTGGAAATATTGAGGGTACAGGTATTCCTAGATATTTAGATTTAGGTCAGTGTAACGATTCTAATGGTGCTGTTGAGATTGCAACTGCTGTAAGTAATGCACTTAATATTCCTATTAATGACCTACCTATCTCTATTGTTCTTAGTTGGATGGAACAAAAAGCTATTATTATTTTACTTGGACTATTTAGTTTAGGGATTAAAAATATCTATCTTGGACCAAAAGCACCAGAATTTTTAAATGATGATGTAACAAACTTCTTAATAGATACATTTGATTTACATTATACAGGAAGTGCAAAAGAAGATTTAGAAGCATTATTAATTAAATAAAAGTAATATTATTAATTTAAGTTCATTTTACTATTTCACTAGATATAATGAACTTAATTAATAACTAAAGGAGCTATAAAATGGCTAAGAAAACTAAAAATGAAGAAACAAAAGAAGAGATAAAACTTGCTAAAAAGTTAGCTAAAAAAGCTGAAAAGAAAAAAGCTAAAAAGAAAAAAGCTAAGGCTAAAAAAGCTGAAAAAGAGGCTCAAAAAAAACTTGAGACTAAGTTAGAGAAAAAAAGAAAAGAGAAATCTAAAGCTAAAAAGAAAAAATCTATTAGAGGTTCTAAAAAACCAAACTAATTTTTCAAGTCACATCTATAAATGATGTGACTTTTTTATGACTGCTATGTGCTTTTCTAAGTTTAATTTTGTATATAACAGCATATAGTAGAGGTACATAAATTAGATTTAAGATAGTCGCCCATGTTATACCAAAGCCTAAAGATATTGCCATCGGTTGTAGTATAAGAGCTTGTCCAGAGGCAAAGAATATAAGTGTTAATAGACCAAGTACAGTTGTTAAAGAGGTAAGTAAAATAGGACGTAATCTTGTTCCTGCTCTTTTCATTAACTCTTCGGTATCTTTAGCCCCCTGTATAAAACTAACCATAATAAGTCCATCATTGACAACAACACCTGAAAGTCCTACTATCCCTATAAGCCCAGGCATACTTAAATTTATTCCCATAATTATATGCCCTAAAAATACCCCTAGTAACACTAAAGGAATAGTGCTAATAACAATAAGAGGTTTTTTAATAGAATCAAAGAGCCAAACAAGAGTGATAAATATTAAAAAGATAGATATAAGTCCAGCTTGCATCATCTCTGATTGATTTTTATTATTCTCTTGCTCTTCACCTTTTATATCTATTTTATAACCATCATTTTTGAGTCTGTCAAATGTAGATTGTATCTTTAGCATAGCTTCAGATGATGTTACTATCTCTTTATCAAGAGATGCAAAAGTAGTTCTTATTCTTGTAGCGTTCTCTTTATTGAGAGTGATAAATCCTTGAATCAGTACAAAATCACATATATCTTTTAATGCAACATATCTATTTGTAGAGGGTACTTGAACTTCTACTCTTTGAATAGAGTTTATATGTTTATTCAGACTACTCTCTATTTTTAAACGAATAAGTCCACTTTCATTAAACATTTTTCCATATTCACCTTTGAGATAATAGGGCATAAGCTCTTTGGAGATAATAGCTTCATTAAATCCTAACTCTTGACCATAGCTATTAACTCTTAGTTTCAACTCTTTTTCTCCAATAGTTGCATCATTCGATATATCTTTAACACCCTTTATAGCATTAAGTGCATCTTCTAAAATTTGAAGACCATCAAGAATTTCATTTTCACTTTTACCACTAAGACTTATCTCAATATCTGAAGCAACAACACCAGCACCAGGTACTTTAACAATAAGTTCATCAAAAATTAAACCTTGTTCATCTCTATCTGTTTTAAATGGAATGATTATCTCTTCTATATGTTTAGCTATC
Source organism: uncultured Sulfurimonas sp. (assembly GCA_964642985.1). GTDB lineage: Bacteria > Campylobacterota > Campylobacteria > Campylobacterales > Sulfurimonadaceae > Sulfurimonas. Next base: position 14,311 of record CAZXSD010000039.1, on the reverse strand, counting down.
TCTTTAGCACTTTTGTCTCTTTTTAATAGATTTGCATCATACTCTAGTGATAGATAGGGACTGATATACGTATCAAAAATATTTTGAGGTTTTCTCTCATGCAAATCTATAAAAATATGAAAAAGATTTTCTCCAAGTTCAGCTCTATTTTTTGCGTCCATTTTAAAACCAATAACAGAGGTAATAGAAGAAATTTCACTTTTATAGTTATTTGCTAAAAGTTTTTTTTCTAAAGCTGTTACTATCTTCTCTGTATCTGTAAGTTCATTATTTATATTTACTTTTCCATAAACATATATTTGGGTTGTATCAAACTCTGGAAAAAGTTGAAACTTAGAGTTTTTGATTAAAATAAAGGTAAGAGAGAGTATAGTCGCAACCATTACAATAAGAGAAAGCCATTTACGTTTAAATAGAAAATGTAAAATTTTACTATAAATAGAGTTCATACCTTTCCACATACGTTTGGTAAAACTTGCATCTTTTGAAACTTTTAAGAAGTCGTGAGCGTGAAGAGGTAAAAAATAGAATGCTTCAAAAAGAGAAGAGAGTAAAAGAACTGTTATCATAACAGGGATTATTTTTATAAATGTTCCCATCTCCCCTGAGAGTAAAAGCATAGGCAAGAAGGCAAAAACTGTTGTGAGTGTAGCTGTTAGAACTGCTGGAAACATCTCTGTTGCACCTACTATTGCAGCCTCACGCTTTTCCATTCCATCTTCCATATATCTATATATATTTTCAGCCACTATAATAGCTTCATCTACTAGCATACCTAAGGCGATTAATGCACCTAAAAGGGAGAGCATATTTAAACTATTTCCAAGTAGGTCAGTAACAATAAGTCCAATCATAAAGCTCATAGGTATTCCTATGGCTACAACAAGAGCGATACCACGATTTATAAAAACCATCATAGCAATAAATACAAGCATAAGACCAAAGATAATATTTGAAAATACTATATTAAGACGATTTTTTATCCATATAGAGGTATCGGTATATATATCATAATTTAGATCTGGATTTATTTTAGACATTTGTGTTAAAACTTCTCGTATCTCTTTAACAAGTTTGATAGCATTTCCATCTTTTGATTTTGAGATATTTATAGAGATATTTCTTACACCGTTATAGTGGGAGAGTTCATTTGAATCACTAAGTTCAAAGGATACTTCTGCAATATCTCCTATTTTAACTCTTTTATCTCCAATACTTATTATAGTATCAGAGATAGTTTGAGATTTTTTTTCTCCATTAAAAGTAGAGATATAAAGATGTTTTCCTCTCTCTTTTATAGTTCCTATTGGAAAAATGGAACTGATATTTTGTAAAGATGAGATAACAAGAGATGGTTGCAGTTCTAAGGCTCGTATTTTTTGTTCATTAAGTCTAATAACTAACTCATCATCGGCATCTCCACGAATCGTTATATCACTTAATGTTTTAAATTTACTCAGTTCACTTTTTAACTCTTCAGCACGTAAAAGTAACTCTTTTTTATCAACATCTCCAGAAAGGGCGATTAAAACAAGAGGAAAGGCGTGTGTTTGGATTTTAGCTATGGGGTCAGCCATATCGGCAGGGAGGTCTTTTTTTACAGAACTTATAATATCTTTGACATCATTTAAAACTTCTATATTATCTGCACCAGACTTTATATCTGCAATAATTGAAAATGAACCATTTTTAATAGTTGTTTTAAGTGTATCTAATTCATTAATATTTTGTAAATCTTCCTCTATGGATTGGACAACCATTTTATCAAGTATATCAGCTGATGTTCCAACATATCCACCATTAATAGTAATTTTATCCATATTCATAGGTGGAAAAATTTCTTTTGGTATATTTATATAGGCAAAAATGGACATTGATAATATAAATATAAGTAGTAAATGGTTAAGTATTGGCTTATCTATGGAGAACTCTATAAATTTACGAATCATGAAAAAACCTTTTTAAAACATCTGATTTTCAATTTTAACTTTAAAATCTATTCTTTCTACTGAAGACTTTATAATTCTATTTTCTTCTCTTAAACCATCATACTCTCGTTTTAGTTTTGCAATCTCTCTACTTTTAAAATATATCTGCTGTTGAATATAGATTTTAGGAAATAAAAAGAGTAAAATTATTGATATTGTTCCTATTGTAAGGATAAAAAAGTTGAAATTTAAGTGATTTCTATCTTGAGGTAAATCAACAATAATCTTATCAAGAAGTTCTAGTTTTGCACTCATTCACAATCCATCTGAAATATTCTCATTTTTGCACTTCTACTCCGAATATTCTCTTTGAGCTCATCATCTTTTGCCATAAGTGGTTTTCTTGTAACAATTTTTCCTACTGAATGATTATTACCACAACCGCAACGCATCACCTCTTGAGGACAGATACATTTTTTTGACCAAGAGATAAACTCCTGTTTTACTATTCTATCTTCAAGAGAGTGAAAAGAGATAATAGCTATTTTTGCTTCAGGTAGTTTTGCATCTTTAATACTACTAAGTAAAGATTTTAGCTCTCCTAATTCATCATTAACCTCTATTCTAATCGCTTGCATAAGTAGAGTCGCTGGATGTATCTTTTTTCCACGAGGCATATCTTGCTTGAGTGTATCACTTAGCTGTTTTGCAGAGGTAAAAGGACGATTTTTTATAATTTGAGCTACAATTTTTTTATAATTTCTAAGCTCTCCATATTCTAAAATAATTCGTTCGAGTTCACTACTAGAATATGTATTTACTACTATTTCAGCAGTAAGTGGAGCATCTTTATCCATACGCATATCAAGATTGTCACTTTCATAAGAAAAACCTCTATCTTTTTGATCTAATTGCAAAGATGAAACACCGATGTCAGCTAAAACACCTTTAATTTGAGAAATATCATATTCTTTAATAATATCTTTTATCACAGAAGAGAAACGTCCCTTTCTTATTTCAACTCTATCTTTAAATGGTTCTAGTCTTTTTGTTGAAAAGTCTATTGCTGTTTGATCTTGGTCGATAGCGATAAGTTTAATGTTTGGATTAGCTTCAAGTATCATAGAGGAATGACCTGCATAGCCCATAGTACAATCTATAATAATACCTTCATTAATTGAATCAAAAGAGTTAATAACTTCGCGATAAAGAACAGGAATATGTGGAATGTTTTGCATAAGAAACCTTGAAAAAATGTTTAGAATGAATTATACATTAATTTTATAAAAGTAAATTTTTATCATTTGTAACATTAAACTATTTTAATAGAGTTAATTTGATATGAAATGCAATATAAAAAGCTAAAACAAGATATAGTTACAATTAATTTAAAAAAATTAATTAAATGATATAGGAGATGAGTTATGGAAGATTTATTAATACCCATTATAGCTGGTGGTGTTGTTTTAGTTGGTGGTATACTGTTTTTTGTTATGAAAAAGAAACAAAATGATAACCTTGATGAGTTAGCAACAGAAGCTAATACAAAAAAAGATGTACCTCAAGGCACAGTCAAGAAAAAAGTGGAAAAAGTTGAAGAGCCTCCTGCAGAAGTTCAACAAGTAGAACCAACACCTATGGTTGAAGAAGCTCCTTTAGAGATAAAAATTGCTTCAATTACAGCAAAAAATGTAACAAAAAGAGCTGTACCTGCACATGGTAAAATTGTAAAACAAGATCTTGCAATTTTTGCTGGAACAAAAATATTAGTAGCTGAAGACAATATGATTAATCAAAAGGTTATTAAAGGACTTTTAGGTGATAGTGGTATCGAACTTACTATGGCAGATGATGGTCAAATTGCAGTAGATATTTTAGAAAAAAATAGTGATTTTCATATAGTTCTAATGGATGCTCATATGCCAAATATAGATGGTTTTGAAGCAACACGTATTATTAGAGCCAATCCAAACTATGAGCATATTTTAGTTGTTGCACTTAGTGGTGATACAGCAGTTGATGATATTAGGAAAATGCGTGAAGCAGGAATGGAAGAGCAGTTAGCAAAACCATTAAAAATGGATGCTCTTTATGATATTCTTTATGCTTATGGTGTTTTAAATGAGGCTGAAAGTTCTCAAGAGCCTGAACAAGAAGTAGCAGTAAGTGATGTTAAATATGTAGAATTAGATATTGAACAAGGAATAGAAACTTTTGGTGGTGATGTTGATTTTTATAAAGAGGAAGGATTAACACCATTTTTAGAGGGTTATTCAGATATTGCAGATAGAGTTGATGACCTTGTAATGGATGAGAAATTTGATGAACTAAACGGTTTATTACATGATGTTCTTGGTGTTGCTGGAAGTATTGGAGCATTAAAATTACAAGCTAATACAACAACAATGAAAGAATCAGTAAAAGAGACTCAAGGTGAAAGCTATGGTGATTTTAGTGATGATTATAGAGAACAGATACAAAGAGTTATGAAAGAGATAAAAGAGTTTTTATAACTCTTTTATCTTTATTAATCTATAACACTCCTCTTTTTTTAATCCCTTCAAGGCTATATATTTATGAAAATCGATACAACAACATTTGATAATATCAAAAATGAATTTAATACTTTTATTAAACAATTTTCTCCTGAAAATATACAAAATAGTGAAGTTTATATTTTAAATGATAGAGAGATGGATCTTTTATCATCTTTTGAATCTCAGCTATATAAAGAATATGGAGATTTAAGCAGTTATAAAAAATATAATTTATCTAATATAGTAAAAATTATAAACTTTGATGAACCTTCCCATTATTATAAATTATATGTAAGAGAAAAATGGGAACAAGTAAATGATCAAGAAAAGGTTTTAGCAAGACTAGATGGTAAATTTGCTAAATGGAAAAACCGCATTAAAAAAGAGACACTAGAAAGTTGTAAACTCAAGTTAATACCTCAAGAGAGTATAGATAAAATAATGTCAGATATTGATGATGAGATTATAGTGGCTAGAAAAGACTTAGAGTATATTAAAGAAAATTTTGATGACTTAGATGTTCGTATATCTGGGTATGCACATAGAAAAGTGTATGGAGCAATATCCTATAAATTACATAAAAAGCAATATAGTACAACACTACGAAATACTGTTCCCAATGTATTGTGGTTTAGAGAATTAAGTGAAGACGATAAAGTTCGTAGTAATAATGAATTAAAGCTTTATTTAGATAAGGCTACTTTGGCGTTTGGGGATGTTTATTATTCTAAAAGCTAGTATATTCACTATATAATGGACTGAGAAAATCGAACGATATTTAAACTAGTTTTATTTATCTCTTATCCATTTCGTTCTCTTCACCAACTCCTCTAAATGAGTTAAATTCATATCACTTCCTAACCCCAATCCCATTAACTAAAGCATACAACGTAGGTAAAAAGACAAGATTCAAATAAGTCCCCCATATAAGCCCAAACCCAATAGAAATAGCGATAGGTTGCAATATAACAGCTTGACCAGTCGCATAAAATATAAGGGTTAGTAAACCTAAAAATGTTGTAATAGATGTTATTAAAATAGGACGTAGTCTATGTTTGGCTCTTGTAAAAAACTCTTCACGGCTTCTTGTTCCGTGTAAAAAATCTAACATAATTATTCCATCATTTATAACAACCCCTGAAAGACCTAAAATACCTATCATCGATGGCATCGTTAAAGGTATTCCTAAAAGTTTATGACCTAGTAATGCACCTAATACTGAAAGGGGGATAACACTCATAACCATCAACACATATTTTACTTTTGAGAAGATAAAAAGCATACTTATAAAGATTAAAAAGAGTGCTATCATAATACTACTTTTCATCTCACTTTCGAGCTGTTTATTTTTCTCTTTTTCGCCTAAAAGATTAACTGTTACACCTGTATCTTCTATCTCTTGTATGATAGGTTCTAGCTTTTCTAAAACTTCCTCTGGTGTGATGCTATGTTTATCTACATTGGCAAAAACTGTTTTTACTATGTCACCATTGAGTTTATTTATCTTCTCATAATCTCTTATTTTTACAATAGTAGCTACATCTGTAAGTTTTACATAACGACCATCTTTAAGAGAGATATTAAAGTTTAAAAGTGTGTTAATATTGTCTTTATGGAGTGCTTTTGTTTTTATCTCCATCACACCTTGATTACTAAAGGTTGTTGATTGACGAGCATCTAAAAGATATTTACTTAAACCCCTTGATAGCGTTACCTCTGTCAAACCTAAACTCTCTCCATAGGGATTTAACTTGATTTTATACTCCATCTTTCCATAATTAATATTGTCACTAAAGTTAGCTATTCCCTCAATAGTTTCCATCTTTTTTTCTATATCTTTAATAGCTTTTTCTAAGGCTACATCATCTATTCCCGTAAGATTTATCTGAATATCACTTTTAATAAGTCCTGGGCTATCCTCTGTTACACCTAGCTCTATCATTGAGTATTTTTCTTTATATTTCTCTATAATTTCAGAAACTCTTGGAGAGAGTTCAAATGTTTTTTTCTCTCGTATCTTTTCACTCTCATCAAAATCAAAACTAAAGTTTAAAATAGGATTGAGATATCTATTTATAAAATTTGTCTCTTTTCTATCATAAAGTTCCATTGTTATATAAAAAACATTGTTACTTGTTTCCATCTCACCCGATAAACTTCTTCTAAATCCCGTAGTTGAAGAGGTAGATTTTAGAGCAAACTCTTTTGAGTATCTCATTATCTCTGCTTCTATCTCTTTAGTTATCTCAAAAGTATCTTCGATAGGGGTGTTAATATCTAACTTACCCGATATATAGATGTTGTTTCCATCAAAGTTTGGAAAAAATTGAAAGTGCATACTTTTAGCTGTCATAATAGTAAATATAGGAATAAGTACAACAAATACAATTAAAAAAGTTTTTTTATACTTTATATGAAACCCTAAAAATCTTTCATAGGCGTTTTGAAGTGGTTTCCAGTTTACTATCTCTTTACTTTTACCTAAAAGTTCTGATGCGTGGAGTGGTAGAAACAGAAAACTCTCAATAAGAGAACCGATAAGTATCATAACCACAACAATAGGGATTAATATAAGAAAAAGTGCCATATCCCCTTTCATTAAAAATATCGGTAAAAATGCAGCAGTTGTGGTAAGTGTGGCAAGTGTAACAGGTAAAACCATCTCTTGGACACCTACTATGGCTGCTTGAGTATTTTCCATTCCCTCATCGATATGGCGTTGGATATTTTCCCCCACAACAATAGCATCATCAACGACAATACCTATAACTATCAATGCTCCTAAAAGAGAGATAATATTTATGGAGTAACCCATATAATATATAAACAAAAGACCTATAATAAAAGAAAATGGTATTCCTATCGTTACAACAAATGCTATACGAAGATTTATTAGAATATAAAGAGAAAAGAAAACTAAAAGAAGACCAAACATAAGGTTTGATATAACCGTATTTAATCTTTTTTCAACAGGTATAGAGCTATCTTGATAAAATGTAAACTTCACATCTTTATAACTATTTTCTATCTTTTTAATATGCTCTTGTAACTCTTTTGAAAGAACTTTAGAGTCTCCGTTTTCCCCTTTTGAGATTACTAGGGTAAGTGTTGTTTGATTATTAAAAGTGGAGAGTGTTTTTGCTTGTGGGTACTCTATATTTACCTCAGCAATATCTTTTAATGTTATATATTTTGAATTAATATCTAAGATACTATTTTCATAATCATCAACACTAAGATTTGAGTTTAATGTAGAAACAAAAGCAAACTCTCCACTCTGTTCAATATTTCCAATAGGAAAGATATAAGAAAGATTTGCAACAGCACTTATTACACTATCGTAATTTAAACCATAAGCTAAAATAGCCTTTGTATCTAAAAGAATAGAAACCTCTTTATCGGAATCTCCTCTAATAGTTATATCACTTACATTTTTAAAGCGTGCAAGTCTGTTTTTAATCTCCGAAGCAACAACTGTAAGTTCCCCTCTTGTGAGAATATTTGAAGCGACTGAAAGTTTAATAAGTGATTTACTTTTATCTAAAATAACTGCTTTAGGTTCAGTCATATCAGAGGGAAGATACTCACTTGAAGCACTAATAGAATCTTTTACCTTATTTAAAATATCAACCTTATCCGAACTTTCATTCAAAGATAAAGTAATAGTAAACGACCCTGGTAAAATAGTAGTCTCAGCTTTATCTATCCCATTAATATTAGCTATCTCAGATTCAATCTCACGAACTGCCATCTTGTCCATAGTAGAAGCACTTGCCCCCGTATAACTTCCTCTAACACTTATCTTATCTAGTTCAGTAGTTGGAAACATCTCTTTTGGGATATTTATATAGGTGTTTACACCCATATAGGCTAAGAAAAAAAGAAGTGCATAGTTTAGGCGTTTGTTTTGTATGAAGTATTCTATAAATTTGTTCATTTAGTTCCTTATATGTTTTTTCCTATAATTTTAAAAAGTGAATCATCTTCATTTGTATTAACCTCTACTTCAATTCCCCCCAACAATCCCCAATATTCATACTCGTTTTCAAAGGGATATTAAGCTCTATAATCCCCTCCATAATCTCTTTAAATCTAAGACCTAAAACCTCAGCTTCCTCTGCATCTACTTCAAAAATAAGTTCATCGTGAATCTGTAAAAGCATCTTAGCATTAAGTTTTTCCTCTAAAATAATTGTATGTATTTTATTCATAGAGAGTTTTATCAAATCACTTGCACTTCCTTGAAAAACACTGTTTACAGACTCTCTATCATAGGCTGCTCTAAACATCGGTTTTGCATTTTCATAATCAAAATAACGGCGACGTTTTAAAAGTGTTTCAATATAACCTTTCTCTTTTGAACTATCCACTATTGAGCGAAAATAAGTTTTTACAGTTGGAAATGACTCAAAATATTTCTCTATAATAGATTTTGCTTCTTTTGTTGTTATAGCTAATGTATCTGAAAGTTTTTTAGGTCCCATTCCATATAAAAGTCCAAAGTTTACAGTTTTGGCAATAGAACGTTTAGAGGGTGCTTCCTCCTCTCCAAAAAGAGCTATGGCAGTTTGTAAGTGAATATCTTTGTCATTGTTAAACGCATCTACTAAAACACTGTCTTGTGAGTAGTGAGCCAAGAGACGTAACTCTATTTGAGAGTAATCTATTCCTATCAGTTTTTTACCCTCTCCTGCTATAAATGCTTCACGGATTTTAAGACCTAACTCTGTTCTTGCAGGGATATTTTGAAGATTTGGATTTTTAGAACTTAGACGCCCTGTTGCTGTTCCCGTTTGTACAAAAGAGGTATGAACACGTCCTAATTTATCTGCACGAGAGAGTTTTAAAAGTGGTTCTATATAAGTAGAATAAAGCTTATAAACCTCACGGTACTCTAAAAGTTTAGGGATAATCTCGTGAGCATCTTTTAATCCACTTAAAACAGCTTCATTTGTAGAGTAACCTGTTTTTGTTTTTTTACCAACTGGTAGTTCTAATGTTTCAAAAAGAACAACTCCTAACTGTTTTGTAGAGTTGATATTAAACTCACTTCCAGCTAATTCATAAATATTTTTAGTTAAATTTTCTAAAGTTATTTTTACCTCAATTAAGAACTTCTCTAAAAATTCACTATCTACTTTTATACCCTCTTTTTCCATCGCTAAAAGAGTTTTAATAAAAGGAATTTCTACTTTAGTAGATAGCTCTATAAGATGTTTAGCATCTTGCTGTTCAAGTTTTTGTAGAAAAAGTTTATAGAGTTTCAATGTTATAAGTGCGTCTTCTGAAGCATATTTACAGGCATCTTCAACTTCAACCGATGCAAAAGTTTCCCCTTTTTTTACAGTATCTTTAAATGCAACCATTGTATGACCCAAATACCATTCTGAAAGTTTATCCATAGAAAGAGCTGTATCAGATTTGACTAACCACGCTAAAATCATACTATCGGAGTAAACAGTTAAACTATCATCCTCTAAAAATCTACTTACAAAGTGCATATCAAATTTAATATTATGACCAACTACTTTAGATTTAAATATTTTTCTCATAGCAGTTTTAATATTTTCTTCATCTATCTGCTCTGGAACACCTAAATAAAAATGCCCAAAAGGAACATAATATGCTTCCTCCTCATTAAAAGCAAAACTAAAACCTACTAACTTGTCTTTTTCATAATCCAAACCAGTTGTTTCAGTATCAAAAGCTACTAATGTATCCTCTTTTAAAAGTGATAATATTTTATTTAACTCTTTAGCATCTGTTAGAAGTGTAGCTTTAAAATCTAGTTTTGGAGATTTAAAAATAGGCTCTTCAACATATTCAACTTGTGCTTGATTATTTACCATCTTTTTAGCGTGAAGCACTCTTAATATTGAATTTAATTCATACTTTACAAGTTCATCATAAATATTTAAAAAAGGATTTTCAATATCCATCTTATACTCTTCAAAATCAAACTCACTAAATACATCATGTTTTAAAGTTACAAGTGTTTTTGACATATAAGCTGAATCTTTTGAAGTAATAAGCTTTTTCTGATTTGCACCTTTGACTAACTCTACATTTTCATAAATTTCATCTAATGTTCCATACTCTTTTAAAAGTTTTTCAGCACCAACTTTTCCGATACCTTTAATTCCTGGAACATTATCTGCACTATCTCCAAGAATAGACTGATAATCTATAAACTGTTTAGGAGTAACTCCATATTTTTCAAAACAAGATGCTTCATCCATACTTTTACGTTTTATTGCATCAATAATAACAACTTTACCATCTTCTATAAGTTGATAAAGGTCTTTATCATGAGAAACAACACGAACATTATGACCCTGCTTTTTTGCTAAATGTGTTACAGTTGCTATCATATCATCCGCTTCAAAACCTTTCATACCTAAAGTTTTATAACCCATCTTATCTATCCATTCTATCGCTACTGGAAGTTGCATTGTAAGTTCTGGTGGGGGAGCTGAACGGTTTGCTTTGTAGTTGGGGTCTATCTCATTTCTAAATGTATCGCCTTTTGTATCTATGGCAAAAACTATATAGTCACTGTTATGCTCTTTTTGTAATGTTGAAATAAAATTTATAAAACCTGTTAAAAGTCCCGTTGGAAAACCATCTTTATTTTTAAGATGTTGAGGAAGTGCATAAAAACTACGAAAAAAGAAGCCGAATGTGTCTATGATTGTTACTGTTTTTGCCATGGATAGCCTTTGATATAATATTTATTTATTATATCAAAGTTTTAAATTTTCAGTCCAATTAAAGTAATATCATCATTTATATAGCATCTGTAACTCTTTTTCAAACCATGTGATTAAAATATCTTTTTCAGGTTCTGTTAAATGAGACTTTTCATGAAATAAAAGATAACTACCTAAAGGCATCATATTATTTTTTACTGTTTTAATGGCGCGTTGTAGTCTCGCTATTTTTATCTCTGCATCTATATTTTTATAGTTAGAAAAATTTAAAGCTTTACGACCATCGGTTACATGTGATATTACTCCAAATGATAAAGGTGCTATATCTGAGTATATTGACCATTTAGTTTCATTAGAGTGACAATCATAACAACTTTTTTTCAAAATTTGCATAACTTTAGCATCTGTATTTAATGTGATAGTTTTATCTATACTAGGATTTGTTTTATCTATTGGTATAAATTGAAGAGAGATTAGAATTAAAACTGCTGTAATAATAATTTTTTTTAACATTTATAAACCTTAATAATTTTATTATAAAGATATACTATCTAATAGGTAGTTTAAATCTCATAAAATTTATCAGTTCAATATGACAAACCTATAAAAATAGGTTCATCATAAAAAATTAGATACCTTCAGCTATCATAGCATCAGCAACTTTCTTGAATCCTGCAATATTTGCACCATCAACATAGTTACCTTCAACACCATAATCTTTAGCAGTTAAAGCAACACGTTTACAAATCTGTTGCATTACTTCTTTAAGTTTATTATCAACTTTTTCAAAGCTCCATTTACTCATAGAAGCATTTTGAGCCATCTCAAATTCACTTACTGCTACACCACCAGCATTTGCTGCTTTTGCAGGTGCAAAACATATTTTATGACTTAAAAAATCATTCACAGCTTTTGAAGTCGATGGCATATTTGCACCTTCAGTTACACTCACAACACCATTAACTATAAGATTTTGAGCATCTATATCATTTAACTCATTTTGAGTTGCACAAGGAAATGCTGCATAACATGGAATATTCCAAACAGCATGAGTACCCTCTGGATAGTTCTCAACTGGAATATATATAGCTTCTGGATAAGTTTTTATATACTCTTCAAGTGAAAGACGTTTTTCAAGTTTTAACTCTTTAAGCAGTGCTAAATCAACGCCACGTGAATCATGAATAGTCCCTTTAGAATCTGTACAACTTACAGGAATAGCACCTAATTGTTGTAGTTTTTCTATTGCATGAAGAGCCACATTTCCAGCACCACTCACGGTACAAATTTTACCCTTTAAAGATTCTTTTCCTTCCATCTCTAACATAGTTTCAGTAAAATATACTGCCCCATATCCTGTTGCTTCTGGTCTCATAAGAGAACCACCAAACATAAATGGTTTTCCAGTTAAAACACCATCATATTTTGATGTAATTTTTTTGTACTCACCAAAAAGATAACCTATTTCACGACCACCAACACCAATATCTCCAGCAGGAATATCCATACGTGGACCAATATATTTATGAAGTTCAGTCATAAATGCAGAACAAAATTTCATAACTTCAAAATCACTTTTACCTTTAGGGTCAAAGTCACTTCCCCCTTTACCACCACCAATAGGTAAACCAGTAAGAGAATTTTTAAGAATCTGCTCAAAACCTAAAAATTTCAAGATTCCTTCATTTACACTAGGATGAAAACGAAGTCCACCTTTATATGGCCCAAGTGCATTATTAAACTGAACTCTAAAACCAGTATTTACTTTAATATTTTGGTTATCATCCATCCATACAACTTTAAATTTTATAACTCTATCTGGAACAACTAATCTATCTAAAATTGCATATTTTTTATATTTTTCATTAGATTCTAAAAGAGGTGCTATAGAATAGATAACCTCCTCTAATGCTTGATAAAAAACTTTATCTTGCTCACATCCTACCACTTCAAACTGTTTAATCTTTGTTTCTGCTACTGACATAATATTATTCCTTAAATTTAATTTTTTAACGCTGTCTTAATCATCATTCGACGTAAGTATGCTATTTTACTCTGTAAAGGTAAATCCTTAGGACATACATCTTCACAACCTAAGAGAGTCATACAACCAAACACTCCATCTTCATCACCCACTAACTCATAATAATCTTCATCACTACGCTTATCACGAGGGTCTAAATGGTAACGTGCTATTTTGTTAAGTCCAACTGCACCCACAAAATTGGGTTTCATTTGAATTGTACCACATCCTGCTACACAACAACCACACTCAACACAACGGTCAAGTTCATAAATTTCATCTGCAAGTGATGGTTCCATTTTTTCTTCTATTTTATCAAAATTTAGTTCATTTTCTTTCTCATGAATCCAAGTTTCTAAACGCTCATTTAACCCTCTCATCCATTTTCCGGTATAAACAGACAGATCTCCAATAAGCTCAAAAAGAGGTAATGGTGCAAGAGTAAAATGTTCATCTAGTTTAGATGTTAATGTTCTACAAGCAAGAGTTGGACGCCCATTAACAAGCATAGAACAACTCCCACAAATCCCTGCACGACATACAAAATCAAATTTAAGCGAGTTGTCATGATGTTCTCTTATCTCATTCAATGCCACAAAAAGAGTCATACCTATATCTTCTTCTATCTCAAAAGTTTCCATATGTGGAAAATCTTCTGGGTCGTGTGGGTCAAAACGCAATATGCTTATTTTTAGTGTTCTATTTTTCTTTTCGGTCATAGTATCTCCTTAGAATTTTTCTCGTCCTCTATTTTTACAATTATCTCATTTTTTACAAAAAGTAAGTTTTTATAAATATCTATTAAGTCATCTATTTTTGTACTATCAAAGTTTTGAGATATAAAATATTGATATTTATCTTTTCCCTCTAGTTTATTAACTCGTTGTTGTAATTCCAATATTAATTTATCTTTCTCTAAATCACTCATTTTTAATCTTTTCAAGTTCATTTAGTTTCATAAATATCTCTTTAGAATTTCATCTTTTTGACTCTTTAATTCTTCTTGATATTTAGCTATATCAGATGTTGAAAAATTTATTCCATTTTTATTAATATATTCTATCTCATCTACTATCTTTTGCTGAATATTAATAGGTGGAAGTGGTATTTTCA
>CAZXSD010000038.1:0-18437 GCA_964642985.1 uncultured Sulfurimonas sp. | reverse complement strand
TTTTGGGCTATTTTTGATGCTATGCTTATGGTTTTAGTCTTTGCTGGTCTAAAATCTGCTATATCTGAAAAATCTATGCCCGGAGTTGATTTTCCTGTTTTTTTAGCTAGTGGTTTTTTAGCTTTTTTTCTATGGAAAAATATAGTTTCTAAATCTATTGGAGCTTTTAGTTCAAACGCTGCTCTTTTTAATTATGTACAAGTCAAACCTATTGATACTATCATTACCCGTTTTTTAATAGAAATACTTGTAACTAGTATGGCAACAGTAGTCTTTTTAGCGATTGGTCTTTATTTTGATTTTGATATAACTATTGAAAATTTCAATATGGTAATACTTGCTGTCGCTTGGCTTTCTCTTTTTGGTTTTTCGATAGGACTATTTACTGCAATTATTGGAACTTTTTATGAAACATTTACAAAAATCGTAAATATTATTATGACCCCTTTACTTTTTGTATCAGCATTGATGTATACTGTTGATTCTTTACCTTCTGCTTTAAGAGAGATTGTTTTATATAATCCTCTTGTACATTTTATAGAGATGATTCATGGTAATTATTTTAGTGTTTTAGATACAAAGTATGTAGATTACGAATATATGTTTTATTGGACATTTATACCTCTATTTTTAGCATTGTATTTTTATAGAAAAGCTGAAAAAAAGATAGTATCTTCAAGATGATAGAACTTCACAATGTAACAAAATTTTATAAAACATCTAAAGGCAAAAAGTATGTCCTTAAAAATGTTACTCAGACAATACCAACAGATGTTAATGTAGGGATTTTAGGACGTAATGGTGCAGGAAAATCTACTCTTCTTAGAATGTTAGGTGGAATAGATTTTCCAAACTCTGGTACTATATCTTCAGATAAAACTTTCTCTTGGCCTATGGGTCTTGCAGGTGGTTTTCAGGGTTCTATGACTGGACGACAAAATGTTAAATTTGTTTGTCGTATATATGGAAAAAGTGATTTAGAGATAGAGGACGCTATCAAGTCTGTACAAGATTTTTCAGAGCTTGGAGATTATTTTGATATGCCTATTAAAATATACTCTAGTGGTATGAAATCACGCCTTAGTTTTGGATTGAGTCTCTTTTTTGACTTTGATTATCTTATAATAGATGAAACACTTTCTGTTGGAGATAAAAACTTTCAAGTAAAATCTAAAGCAGCACTGCGAAAAAAGATAGAAAACTGTAATGTTTTACTTGTAAGTCACTCTATGCCTATTTTAAAAGAGATTTGTGATGCTGGTATTGTTGTAAACAATGGTCAAATGACCTATTATGATGATATAAATGATGCTATAAATATATATGACGATATAAATAAACAAAAATAAAAGAGAGTATAGATGCTTAAAAAGATAATACAACTTTATTGGTTTAAAAAAATAGACAAAGATGGTAACTATGAAAAACTTAAAAATGATAGAATTGTTTTTAATAAACTAAATAAAAAATATTCTATCTTTAAAACTAGACTATTCTTTATCTCTTTTTTTATGATAGCCTTTACATATACTCTCTTTTTAAAAGCAGAACTCTATGAATCAAAGACAGCTCTTATCGTTCGTGACCTTTCAGCACCAGCACCATCCTCTTCTAACTTAGGCTTGAGTATGCTTGGTATGGGTTCTAGCTCTCAGTTGCAAGACTCTATGGTAGTTCAAGAGTATCTTTTATCTTTAGATATATTTTTAGAGCTAGATAAAAAGTTTAATCTTATCCAACATTATAAAAGTGATAAAATTGATTTTATTGAACGTTTATCATGGGATGCTACGATAGAACAAAGTTTAAAGTTTTATAAAAAACGTATTTTAATAAACTATGATGAAGTATCTGGAATTCTTCATATCTCCTATATACATACAGATCCTCAAACAGCACAAAATATTTTAAATGCTATGATAAAATATGTTGAATATGCACTCAATGAGTTTAATCGTAAAAAAGCAAAAAAACAGTTAGCTTTTCTTGAGTCTGAACATGATAAAAAGCTACTTAAAGTTAATAATTCTTCGATGATTTTAGAAAAATATCAAAATGAAAATCTTTTACTTGATCCTACTATAAATGCTTCATCATCTAGTACCCTTATAGCAACCCTTGAAGCTACCTTAACCCAAAAACGTATAATATATAAAACTAAAAGTAGTTATCTGAATAAAAATAACTATGAACTTCTTGCATTAAAAGCAGAAATAAAAGAGATTGTAAGTTCTTTGGCTAACTTTAAAAAAAGTTTAACAGGTAATGAAAAAGGAAGTTTAAATAAAATTTTATTTGAATATGAAAAACTAAAGATGCAGTTAGAGTTTGATACAGAGATATATAAAAATGTTCTTATCCAACTTGAAAAAACAAAACTTGATGCTCTTAAAGAAGCAAAAACATTAAGCATAGTAAGTAAAGCAAATTTACCAGATGGTTATACTTATCCAAATAAACCAAAAACATTTATAACTTTAATAGTAGTAATATTTTTAATATATGGAATATTTTCAATGCTATTAGCTATAATTAAAGACCATAAGGAATAGAGAGTGAAAAAAAAGATACTTACAAGTTTAATACTAAGTGCAACACTATTTGGTGTAGAGTTTTCAAATCTTACTGATACATCTATTAAAGATACAAGCTCATTTATTGTTAATGAGAGTATAAAAGTTTTTGGCTATAACCTATTTAATGGTAGTTTTTCTAAAAACACTCAACATAGATATAACCCTCACTACTTAATCAGTATTGGTGACACAGTAAATCTTAAAATGTGGGGAGCTTTTGAGTTTAATACAAAAACAACTGTTGATTCTCAAGGAAATATCTTTATACCAAAAGTTGGTATTGTAAATATTCTGGGTGTTAGAAATGATAAGTTAAGTCAAAGTGTTGAAAAAGCTGTTAAAAAAGTATTTAAAAAAAGTGTTTTTGTGTATGCTGATTTAGAGTCTTATCAGCCAGTAAGTGTATTTGTAACAGGTGCTGTAAATAAACCTGGGCTTTATGATGGTTTATCCTCTGATTCTATTATTCAATTTATAGATAAAGCGAAAGGGATAAATGCTAAGAGTGGAAGTTATAGAAAAATAAAAGTCCTTCGTCAAAATAAAGAGATTTATGCAGTTGATTTATATCAGTTTTTGCTCAATGGTTCCTTAACTCTTTTTCAGTTTCATATGGGGGATGTTGTCGTTATAGAAAGTGTTGAAAATTATATAGAGATAAGTGGTGATGTTAAACGTCCTTATCGTTTTGAGATGCTTACAAACTCGGTAACATTAAAAGAACTTTTAGATGTGACTTTAGCAAATCCAACATTAACAAATTTTACAGTTACAAAATATAATCAAGAGAATGAACAAAATATAGAGATTTTTTCTATTAAAGAAAATCTGAATAAACGTATTTATAGTGGAGAGAGTGTTAATTTTATTCCCGATTTTACTACAAATAATATTAAGATAAAAATAAGTGGAGAACACTCAAATATTCATAATTTAATAGTAAAAAAAGGAACATCTCTTCAAGAGGTCTTTGAACAGATAAAACTTAATAGTATGTCTGATGCTTCTTCATTTCAACTTTATAGAAAAAGTATAGCTAAACAGCAAAAAAATCTTTTACTAGCACAACTTAATGATTTAGAGTCAAAAACATTAACTGCTGGTTCTTTTACAGTAGAGGAAGCAACTATACGTAAGCAAGAGGCTTCTTTAGTTTTAAACTTTATAGAGCGTGCTAAAAAAGTTGAACCTAAAGGTCAAGTGATTATCAATAAAGAGAGTAATATCTCAAATATATTTTTAGAAGATGGAGATAACATCTATATACCTCAAAAAAGTGATATGATAGTTATTCAAGGGGAAGTGATGCTTCCGTCTGCTCAGACATTTATTGTTGGTATGAGTTTTGATGATTATATAGACTCTTGTGGTGGATATACTTTTAAAGCTAATGATGAAAAGATTTTAATTATTCAAAAAAATGGACAGGTAAAAACTTATGATGCTTCTGCATTTTTTGGTGATGACTATAAGGTACAAAGAGGTGATTCTATATTAGTTCTTGGGAAAGTTGATACTAAGTATCTTCAAGTTGTTAAAGACATTTCACAAATTGTTTATCAGATAGCTCTTGGTGCAGCTGTTGTTTTACAGTTTTAAAAAATAGAAGAAAACTTAACAATCTTATAAAATTATAGTATAATTCCCACAAATTATAGGATAATCTAATGCAAACATTTGGAAAATTTTCAACAAATTTCGACCACGATTACATAACAAAACACTATGTTTATATCAATGAAAAAGATGAGAATAGAGAAGATATAAAAATCTCTCTTTCTGACTTTGAAGCTATGCTTAAAAAAAAGCGTAAAACAGTAATAGGAACTATCTTTTTATATAACCCTACTATTGCACCTATCGGTTACAATACTGATTCTTTGTTAAGTGAACAAGGTTTTGAGATGGATGATAAATTTCATGAACTAGAGTTTAACAATATGATGAATCTCTTTTCAAAATCTATTAGAGATGGTTATAGAGGAAAACTTTTAGAGATTAAATACTATTTCAATCTTAACAAAGCGAACATCGAGCCAACACCGATACTTGAAGAGTTTGATTCAGATTTAGATAAATACCGTTCAGGTCAATTTACACGCTATGATAAAGAACTTAACTATCATGATTATCTCAATCTAAGTTTTAATGGTAAATTTGTATTTTTTGCAAGTGGTCATAAGTTTGATAGACACCATAAAGAGATGATAACCTATGCAGAAAATATAGCTAAACAAACAAAAAAACTTGGAAAAGATATCTATTTTATGCACGATAATAATTATGATGCAGAGGAATGTGTAGAAAAAGCTTACTTCTTAGCACCTTTAGCAAGTGGAAAAATGAGAGATGTTCGGGCAAATAGCTTTCAAAATGCGTTTAGAACATATCCTCCAACTATTCAAAAAATAGGCTAAAGAGTTTTATAATGAATATTCCATCTGATCTACTCAAAAATAAAAAAATTCTTCTTGGTGTAACTGGCTCTATCGCTATTTATAAATCACTTGAACTGACTCGTCTTTTTATAAAGGCGGGTGCTGAAGTAAAAGTTGTTATGAGTGAAAGTGCCAAAAAGTTTATAACTCCTTTAACATTTGAAACAGTTACATCAAATCAAGTTTTAGATGATACAACTGAATCATGGGCAAATGATAATAATCATATAAAAGCTACTATGTGGGCTGATATATTTATAATCGCTCCTGTAACGGCTAATACAATAGCTAAATTAGCTAATGCAATAGCTGATAATCTTTTACTCCAATCTGCTTTAGCATTTCCAGATAAAAAAATATTAGCACCCTCTGCAAATACAAATATGCTTGAAAATCCTATTACAAAAGCTAATCTCAAAATGTTAGCTATCTCAAACTATGAGATAGTAGACCCTCAAATAAAAGAGTTAGCTTGTAAAACAACAGGTAATGGAGCGATGGCTGAACCCATAGATATTTTCTTTGCCTCTGCTAGAGTTCTTTTAAAAGATGAATTTTGGGCAGATAGAATGGTTATGGTTACAGGTGGTGGAACTATTGAAAAGATAGATGAAGTACGATATATCTCTAACTTTTCTAGTGGTAAAATGGCTTCAAGTTTAGCTCTTGCTCTTTATTGTAAAGGAGCAGATGTAAATCTTATCGCAACAAGATTTGATACTCTTTTACCAAAAGATATGCACACTATAAAGGTAGAAAGTTCTGATGAGATGTTAGAGTATCTCAGTGATTCTATCCGTATAGCAAAAAAAGGCAAACTTTCACGTCCATCATTAGCTCAAAATGACAATATCCGTCTTATTCAGAAAAAACCTTATCTATTTATGGCTGCTGCTGTAAGTGATTATATTCCAGAATTTGTGCAAGATGGTAAACTTAAAAAAGAGATGCTTGGGGATAATTGGGAACTAAAACTTAAAAAGAATGTAGATATTTTAAATAGTGTTGATAAAACAGATATAACAACTATCGGTTTCAAAGCTGAAATGAATGCTACGGATGCTATCTCAAATGCTACAAATATGCTAGAGAGTAAAAATGTAGATGCAGTATGTTTAAATATTTTAAAAGACTCTTCAAGTTTTGGAACAGATACAAATGCCATCGAATTTATTACAAAAAAAGATATTAAATCTATTCCAAAAAATGATAAGCTTTCTCTCTCTTTTAGCATTTTAGATTTTGCAAAGAGTTTATAAAAATGAATCAAGCAAAACATATAGCAATCATAATGGACGGCAATGGTCGTTGGGCTGAACTTCAAGGTCAAAAACGAGTAAAAGGTCATGAAGCTGGAGCTAATGTTGTAAAAAACATAACAACATACTGCTCAAATCATAATGAGATAGAGCGTTTAACACTCTATGCTTTTTCAACTGAAAACTGGAAGCGTCCTCGTTTAGAGGTTGAATTTTTGATGAAACTTTTAGAGAGATACCTTAAAAATGAACTTCCTATCTATTTAGAAAATAATGTTCGTTTTGAACCAATAGGTGATATTCGTATTTTTTCTAAAGCTCTTCGAAAAACTATAAAAGAGGTTGAGGAAAAAACGGCTCATTGTGATGGTCTTATTCAGTCACTAGCCCTTAACTATGGTTCACAAGATGAGATGCTACGAGCGATAAACTCTCTTAAAAAAATAGAGGGAGATATAAGCCATACTATGATGAGTAATGCACTTGATTGTAAATATGATGTTGATTTACTCATAAGAACAGGGGGAGACCATAGATTGTCAAACTTTTTACTTTGGCAATCTGCTTATGCTGAACTCTATTTTTGTGATACTCTTTGGCCCGATTTTACGCCAAATAAACTAGAAAAAATTATTAAAAAATTTACAAAAGTAGAACGACGTTTTGGAGGTCTAAAATGATAACTCTTACTATCGCTTTTATTTTTGGTACTCTTTTAGGTTCATTTTTAAATGTTGTAATTTTAAGAATACCTAAAGAGGAAAGTATCGTTTTTGGAGCATCTCACTGTACATCTTGTGGAACAAATCTAAAACCTTGGCACAATATACCTCTTTTTTCATGGTTATTTCTTAGAGGAAAATGTTCATTTTGTAAAGCTCCTATTTCGGCACAATATCCTATTATAGAACTTCTTTCAGGATTAATTTTCTTAGCACTTGCTAGTAAATATGGAATAAACTTTCCTACCTTGATGATAGGATTTAGTTTTTTAACACTTTTAGCTCTTTCTATGATAGATTTCAAATATAGAATGGTTCCAGATTCTTTAAATCTTTTAGCTATCTTTTTTGCTATTGGAGGTGCTTGGAATATCGGTGGAGTATTTACAAATCTTCATAATGCTCTTTTATTTGCAGGTGGTTTTACACTTTTAAGATTTTCTCTCTCCTACTATCTTACCTCTTCAGCTATGAGACAATCAAAAAAAACAAGAACATCTTGGAATAAAAATTATCATACCTATCCATTTATAGAAGCTATGGGTGAAGGTGATATTATGGTCGCTGCAACTATGGGTGCTTTACTTGGTATCGAACTTACTTTAGTTGCTATTTTTGTATCAGCTCTCTTAGCTTTACCTGTAATGTTAGCAGTGCAAAATGGCTCGGAGGAAGATAAAAAAGTTCCTTTTGTACCCTTTTTAGCGATGGCTACTTTTATCGTATTTTTATTTGACTCCCCTATTATGAGATATATTGAGGCAAATTATTAAAATATGAATAGACTTGAAAAATATATAATTAATAACCTCTCTTTACTATTTTTATCAATATTTTCAGCACTTTTTGCTATCGCATCAGTTATATTTTTAATAAAACTTGCGACCTATACCGCTGTTATTCAACTAAGTATCGTAGAGATGGGGAAATTATATCTTTTTGTCTTACCTGAAATTTTATTTTATATATTGCCTATAACATTTTTTATATCAGCAACACTTTCTCTTTTTAAACTCTCAAATGACAATGAAATAGTGGTGCTTTTTGCCTTAGGTATTCATCCAAAATTTATTATAAGAACACTTTTTAAACCAGCAATACTTTTAACGACTCTACTCCTATTTAACTATTTAATTCTTTTTCCTCATACAAAAGTTCTCTCTAAAAACTTTATATCCTATAAAAAAAGTGAAGCAAAATTTAACCTTTCTGCTTCAGAGTTTGGACATAAATTTGGAGATTGGCTTTTGTATCTTGGAAAAAAGAATAAGAATGGAAGTTATGGAAATGTATTTTTATTTAATAAGAATCAAAAAGAGGAGATTTTAATAGGTGCTAAAAATGCTAAAGTTATTAACGATAGTGGAATTCTTCGTTTAAAACTAAGTGATGGAGAGGGCTATAGTTATTCAAAAGAAACTTTCTCTCAAATAAATTTTAAAGTTATGTTTATCAATGATACTATGACAACCCATCTAACTAGATATAGAAATCCCCTTGAGTATTGGTTCTCTAATGAAAAGAAAAAGAAAAAAAGAGCGATGCTTATTACAAATACTCTTCTAAGTCTTTTTCCTATCTTATCCCTCTTTTTAATCGCTAGTATAGGTATAGTTCATGTACGTCATCAAAAAGCGATGATATATCTTTATCTTTTTGCAGGGATTATTATCTTTTATGGTCTTACGTTAGGACTACAAAAAATATTTATCTACAACACTATCCCTATTGTAGCTATTTCGTGGCTTGTCATAACCTATCTACTCTATCGAAAATATATTGTGTCAAGGTTTTAATATGCGATGTGCAACAACATTAATCTACAATGGAACATCATTTTTAGGTTCACAGATACAAAAAGATACAAATAACACTATCTTTGGACAATTTGAAAAAGTATTACAACAGCTTGGCATAAAGTTTAGAGTTATAGCATCTGGACGTACAGATAAAGGTGTTCACTCAACAGGTCAAGTATGTCATTTTGATCTGCCCCATTTTTGGTCTGACCTTATAAAGCTCAAAAGAGTTCTAAACGGTATGCTTCCACAAACGATAAGAGTTAAAGATATAAAACACGTAGCAGATGATTTTCATGCTAGATATGGAGCAAAGAGAAGAGTTTATAGATATGTAGTCAAACAATCAGATTCAAACCCTTTTGAGGAAGATTTTATAACTTTTGATAAAAATATTGAGTTTAAAATTATAGATGAGAAGATAAAACTTTTTATTGGTGAACATAATTTTCAAAACTTTATGAAAAAAGGAAGTGATATAAACTCTACTGTTCGGATTATCTATAAAGCTTTTGCTTATAAACATAATGGTCTTATTGTTCTTAACTTTGAAGCAAATGGTTTTTTAAGAAGTCAAATAAGATTGATGGTTGGGGCTATTTTAAAATTAGATACTCAAAAGATAGAAGAAAAACTCTCTTGTGAAAAAAATCATAAAGTAAGACCTGCCCCTTCTAATGGACTCTATTTAGCTAAAATAAAATACTAATTTTTTTTACTTTAATAATTAATAAAGTTTGATAAAGACTATATTATATTAGTAGTTTCCACAAAACTAAATTTTAGTTTTGTGGAAAATTTAATATAATGATATAGTTTATATATGCTATAATTCCAATATGAAAACAGATAAACAATCACAACTCAAAATACTCATAGACCAATTGGACCTAAATGACCATATCTCACAGTTTAGAAGTTTCTTCTCACGTGAAAGTTCTCTTTATATTGAAGGTGATCAAGAGCTTCATTTTCGTTATATAAAAGCACTTGATAAGATAGAGTTTAAATCTCCTCCAAAAATTGCAGATTTTTATAACATCATAGGTCATCTTAAAAAAAGAGGTGTCTTAAACTTTGAACAAATTTTTGAGATAGTTAAAGTTGTACGATATTTTCGTTACTTTAATAACCGTCAATTAGATGGTATTATTGGTGAATGGATGAGTAAATTTATTGTCCCTGAAAAATTTACAGAAGTTGAAAAATATTTTACTAATGATGGTAAATTTGAAGAAAATCTTGATGAGCTATTATTTGGGTTAAGTGCAAGAATAAAAGAGCATAAAAATAATATGAGTTCAGCACTCAAACGTATGATGTCAAGTTCAAAACTAGCAGGTTATTTAGTAGATACGCAAGTTCATTTATTAAATAATGAAGAGTGTTTATTAGTTCGTGGTGGATTTAACCATGTTCTTAAAGGTGCTGTTGTTGGACGTAGTACAGGTGGTTTTTTCTATGTTTCGCCTGATAGTATTATGAAATCTAAGGAACAAATTAGATATATTGAACAAGAGAGAGAAACTATATTTTATCAATATAACAAAGAGTTTTCTGCAAAATTAGCTGAACTTCAACCTTTTATAGCTTTCATAGATAAAGAGTTTACAAAATTTGACAACTACCAAGCTCGTGTGCAATTTGCTTCTAGTAAAAACTATCAAATAGTGAAATCTAAAAAAGATTCTAAAATAGTTCTAAATGATTTTGTTCACCCTGCCCTGCATAATGCAAAACCTGTTAGTGTAGATTTTTCTAAAAATATTTTAATGATTACTGGTGTAAATGCTGGTGGTAAAACGATGCTATTAAAATCTATTTTAGCCTCTGCATTTATGGCTAAATATATTATTCCTATGAAACTTAATGAACAAAAATCTCATATAGGTTCTTTTAAAACTGTTCTTTCCATCATAGATGACCCTCAAAATGTTAAAAATGATATATCTACCTTTGCTGGGCGTATGCAGGAATTTTCTCGTATATTTGAATATAAATCTGCTCTTGTTGGTGTTGATGAGATAGAACTTGGAACAGATAGTGATGAAGCAGCAGCTCTTTTTAAAGTGATACTTGATGATTTAATAAAACGAGGTCAAAAAGTTGTAGTTACTACGCACCATAAACGCCTTGCTGCACTTATGGCTGATAGAGATGATGTTGAGCTTATGGCAGCTATCTATGATGAAGAGCAACGTAAACCTACTTATGAATTTATGCAAGGGATTATTGGTAAAAGTTATGCTTTTGAAACTGCAAGTAGATATGGTATCTCAAATAATATTGTTAATGAAGCTAAAAATGTTTATGGAGATAACTCTGAGAAACTAAGTTTACTCATAGAAAGAGGTTCTCAACTTGAACGTGAACTTAAACAAAAACATAAAAAAGTAGATGAAAAATTAGAAAAACTTCGACTTCAAGAGTTAGGGATAAAAGAGCAACGTGAAACACTTTTTAAAGAGTTAGAAGAGCAACGGTATGCACTTAAAAGAAGTTATGATGTAGCTATCAGTGAAGCAAAATCAGCGGCTAAAGCTGGTGATAGCCAATCTATTCATCGTGCTATGAATAAAGCAAATAAAATCCTTCCTCAAGATAAAAAAGAGGATATAAAACGAGATGTTATTTTTAATGTCGGTGATGCTGTAAAATATCACTCTCAAAAAGGTATTATAATCTCTATGAAGGGTAAAAATGATGCTACTATCGAAGTAGATGGTATGCGTGTTCGTGTGAAAACTAAACACCTTAAACATACTCAAATAATGAAGATAAAACCTAAAACAATAGTAAATGTAAATGTTGAAAAACGTTCAGGTCTTAAATGTGATTTACATGGAATGAGAGCAGATGAAGCTTGTGAGGTCTTAGATAAATTTTTAAGTGATGCTCTTTTAAATGGTTGGGACGAAGTAATAATCTATCATGGAATAGGAACAGGAAAACTCTCTTATGCTGTTAAAAACTTTTTAATAGCGCATCCAAGAGTCAATAAATTTGAAGACGCTCCTCAGCACTTAGGTGGCTTTGGAGCTAAAATAGTAACTCTTTAAAAGTTACTATTTAATTAAAAAAGAGTGAAGTATTCTAATAAATACTTCATGGTCTATCGGTTTAGAAACAAACTCATCCATACCAGCATTTAAAAATCTAGCTCTATCTGTTGCTAATGCGTTGGCTGTTAATGCAATAATAGGTGTATGCTCTAAATCTTGCTCCTCTTCTATATCAAGAATAGCATGAGTTGCTTCAACACCACTCATTTTAGGCATATTTTCATCCATTAAAATAATATCATACTTCTGTTTTTTAAACATCTCTACCGCTTCTAAACCATTTTCAGCCAAATCAACATCTAGTTCAATATCACTCAAAATTATATTCATTAACATCTGATTTGTTTTATTATCTTCAACTAATAAAACTTTACCATCAAGAGGTTTATTTACATCTATTTTTCCTAAAGATATATCTTCTATATGGTCCAAATTTCCAGCTTCTAAAACTGGAAGAAAAAAACTAAAGGTACTACCCTCATCTAAAACACTCTCAACAGTAATATGACCATTCATAGAACTAATAAGTGCTTTAGAGATAGAAAGTCCCAATCCTGTACCGCCAAACTTACGTGTTGTTGTACTATCTTCTTGAGTAAATGATTCAAAAATTTTCTTTAAATTTTTCTCATCTATCCCTACTCCTGTATCTTTTACACTAAATTTCAATTCATTTTTTATCGTATCAAAACAAGCAGAAATAAAAATTTCTCCACCTTTAGGTGTAAACTTAATTGAATTACTCAAAAAATTTGCAGCAACTTGTTTAATTCTAACTATATCACCTATAAAAAATCTTGGTAATTCTACATCAAAATGTATTTTAAGATTGATTCCATTCTCTTTTGCTTTTTCAAAAAATAGATTAGAAACCTCTTTAAATGGTTTTTTTGTAGCAAATTTACGTTTCTCTAAAATCATTTTTCCACTCTCTATTTTACTAAAATCTAAAATATCATTAATAATAGTTAGAAGTGATGCTCCCGAATTTTTAATAATACTAAATCTTTTTTGACGCTCTTTATCTTTTTCACCAGCTTTTAAAATATCTACAAAACCTAAAATAGCATTTAAAGGTGTTCGTATCTCATGACTCATTCCTGCTAAAAACTCTGATTTTACTTTTGAAGCATATTCTAGTTCTGCAATTTTATCTTGCAGTGCTGATGTTTTTTCTCGAACAAGCTTTTCTAAATTATCATTTGTTTCTTTAAGCTCTCTTGATGTTTCTTCAATTAAATGAGACAATGCCTTTTGAGTCACTGTTGTATCTTGAATTTCCTCTTTATTTGTTGCATCTAAAAAATTATGCTCTTTTTTTTCATCGGATTCACTCAAGGCAATAATAGTCATAGTCTGATTTAAAAGTTCACATTTTTTAGCTTTAAAAAATTCCCCATAAGTAAAAAAACCACTCGTTGAAGCTATATGAGCTAAAGGAGTTAATTCTGCACAGATAGCATCGTCTAAAAATCTACGCCTTGCCATACAGGAATAGATAAAAATTGATTGAACAGGAATAGTTTCATACTTTTTTTTCTTTTTTATCGACTCTTGAAGAATCATTTTACTATTACCATAACCAAAGTGTACTTTATCGCCAACAGCTAAATTACCAGCAAATAATAAAGAACCATCATTCTCTTTTCCTACAACAGCACGTGCTATTTTTTCACCATCTCGACTAATAATAAGAGGAAATTCTACTCCAACAGCTGGAAGAGATGTAGCTATCTCCTCCCCTAAATATTTTCCATAAATTTCAACAGCAGTTTTTCCATCTATCTCATATACTCTATTATTTTCAGCTTTTGTGATAGTCAGCTCTTTTCCTATCTCTTGCCAATCAAAACTATATGATGTTTTAATATTAATCTTATCGGTATTTATAGATACACCAACAGCCCCTTGAGATATTACTCCTGAGTTACTCATAATATATGTAGTTTTAAACTTTCCTGCATCACCAGCCATACCACCTGCTAATGGAATATCTTCTGTTATAGATTTAACACCATTTAAAAATACCTCTCCATTAGTATGTAAACCATCTGAAAAAAGTAAAATCGCTTTTGTATTGTCTTCTATTAAATCTTTAGCTAACTCTTTACCACAAGAAAAACTATCTTTATTCTCTTTCATTGCAACTTTTAAAGTAGCTCTCTCAAAGGATGAAACACTAATAACAACCTTATCTGTTGTTACAATATTTTCTAATATCTCACCATCTGTTGTAGAGCCTATTATTTTAGCTTGAGGTAGGATTTCTAAAATCTCTTTTAAGAGCTTATTTAAAAAATCATTATCTAAAAGTGAACTAAACACCTGAACTAAGATATTTTTTTCCTCTTTAAATAAGTGTTCCTGTATAAATTCACTAAAATCATTCTGTGTTGTGTAGTATGTATTTTGTGTTCTCATAATATTCACTTTTGAAAAATTTCATATATTTTATCATAATTAGATAAAATTCCCTTACTTAAATGAAAAGAGTCTAAATGAAAAAAAACAATATAAAACAAGTGGCTATTATAGGGGCTGGTGCATCAGGTTTAGTGACTGCTATTTTTTGCGCAAAAGCTGGTGTAAAAGTAGATATTTATGAACAAAATTCAAAACCTGCAAAAAAGATATTAGTTTCAGGAAATGGACGCTGTAATATTAACAATAGTAATCTATCCTCTAACGACTATTTTACAGATAATCCTAGTTTTGTGAAAGATATATTAAAAGAGTTTGGATTTAAAGAGTTTGAAAAATTTACCAACTCTTTAGGTTTATTATTAGATATAAAAGATGATGGACGAGTATATCCACTTAGTAATGAAGCAAAATCTGTTGTAAATATCTTTGAAGAGTATGCTAAAAGTGTAGGTGTTACATTTTTTCTTGATACACAAATAGAAGATATTAAAACTTTACTGCAAGATTATCACTCCGTTGTAGTAGCTACTGGAAGTGAAGCAGCTTCTCATCTTGGAGGAAATAGAGATGGTTATGATTTTGCTCAAGCATTTGGACACGATATAGTTCAAACATACCCATCATTAGTTCAACTTCATCTTAACTCCAAATTTGCACAAAAAATGTCTGGTGCAAAAATAGATGGAGAGGTTACACTCTTGATAAATCATAAAAAAGTCTCTACTATAAAAGGGGATATACTCTTTACAAACTATGGTGTGTCAGGTTTCGCTATACT
This sequence comes from uncultured Sulfurimonas sp., assembly GCA_964642985.1. Taxonomy (GTDB): domain Bacteria; phylum Campylobacterota; class Campylobacteria; order Campylobacterales; family Sulfurimonadaceae; genus Sulfurimonas. Next base: position 3,379 of record CAZXSD010000038.1, on the reverse strand, counting down.
CGATATTTCACAGATGGCTAGTGTAGCACTTCTTAATTATGAAGCGGTAGATATATCTTTAAACCTTCTTCCAAAATTTACTATGCAACAACTCTCTACTCATATCGGAAATATTGCTAAAAATATACCTAAATTTACAATTTTAGATATTTTAACAGGTCTAATTCCTATAAAAATAGCTAAAAATCTTTTAGACTTTTTAGAGATAGCTCATACACTCTCACATAATGATATTCATACTAAATTAACTAAAAAAATAGCAAATAGTTTATTAAATGGGCGATTTGAAGTTACAGATACGCATGGTTTTCGTCATGCTGAGGTAAGTGGTGGGGGTATTGATACAACTCAAATAAATTCTCAAACAATGGAATCTCTCAAACAAAAAAACCTTTACTTTACAGGTGAAGTATTAGATGTTCTTGGTCGCCGTGGTGGATATAATTTTGCTTTTGCTTGGGCAAGTGCTTATCTATGTTCAAAAAATATATCTAAAAATATTCTATAAACTTTGGAGATTACAATGCAAAACAAAAACCTTTTAAAACTAAGTATTAAAGACCTTTTTACCCCTAAAATGTTGCAATACTCTCTACTTCCTTTAATAATTAGTCTTATTATATTTTATACTCTCTTTTTTCTTGTTGCAGGAGTAAATCTTGAACAACTTGGAAGTCTAAATATAGAATCAACACAAACAACGATAGAAAATGGTGTTCCCCATACAGAAAGTATCTCAGCACAACTAGAAGGTTCTTCTATTATAGATTTTCTAATGCAATATAGTGTTATATCTTGGTTAGCTTCATTTTCAGTCTATGCAATAGGTGGATTTTTAACTTTGCATCTCTCTATTTTTATCGCTGTAATAGTTGTTGGTTTTTTAACTCCTTATGTTCTCAAAGAGTTACAACGACGTCATTATCCAGATATTGAGATAATTGGTTACTCTAATTTCATAGCATCTCTATTTTTAACGATGAAATATACATTTGTAATGATTATGCTATTTTTCTTACTTTTTCCACTCTATTTTATACCTATTGTAAATATCATAGCTTTCAATCTTCCTCTTTATTATTTCTTTCATAAAATGATGACTTTTGAAGTAGCATCAACACTTTGCACAAAAGAGGAAGCCAAACAGATTAAATATTTTCAAAAAAACCAATTAAGATTAAAAACTTTGGGTCTGTATCTTCTTTCTTTAATCCCTTTTACTGTTTTAATTGCTACTATTTTTTATATTATCTATTTAGGCAATACATATTTTGTGGAGATTAAAAAAATTAGAACAGAATCTTAGCTCAACGAAAAATGATATAATCATAAAAATATTATACATTTTAAGGAGGTAAATTTAACTATGAAATTTACTTTAGAAGCTCAATCAAAAAAAGCACGTGCTGGTACAATAGTAACAGCACACTCAACAATACAAACACCTGTATTTATGCCAGTTGGTACATTAGGAAGTGTTAAATCACTTGATATGGATGATGTTTTAAATGTTCTTGGTGCTGATATTATTTTAGCAAATACATATCATACCTATCTCCGTCCCGGGGATAAAGTTATCGCTAAGATGGGAAAACTTCATAAATTTACAACTTATCCTAAAAGTTTTTTAACAGATAGTGGTGGATTTCAAGCTTTTTCTCTCTCAGATATATCTAAACCTATGGAAAATGGTATCGAATTTCGTTCTCATATTGATGGAAGTAAACACTTTTTTACTCCTAAGGGTGTTATAGATATTCAGACAAATTTAGGCTCTGATATTATGATGATATTAGATGATTTAGTGGCTCTTCCTGCTACTCAAGAGCGTATTAAACTGTCTATTGAAAGAACAACATCTTGGGCGCAAGAGTCTATCGATTATTTTCGTTCTCAACAAAAAAAAGGAATATGTACAGAACAAAATATTTTTGCTATTATTCAAGGTGGTACAGATAAGGCTTTTCGTACAAAAAGTGCAACTGAACTTTGTGCTATGGATTATGATGGTTTTGCGATAGGTGGTCTTTCTGTTGGCGAACTCAATAATGAGATGTACGATACAGTTGAGCATACAGTTCAATATATGCCAGAGAATAAACCACGTTACTTAATGGGTGTTGGAACACCTGAGGATTTAATAGAAAATATAGAGCGTGGTATAGATATGTTTGATTGTGTTATGCCAACACGTAACGCTAGAAATGGAACACTTTTTACATCATTTGGTCGTATAAATATTAAAGGTGCAAAGTTTAAAGAAGATGAAGCACCAATAGACCCAGAGTGTCAATGTCTTACTTGTCAAAGATACTCTCGTTCATATCTTAATCATCTCTTTCGCGCTCGTGAGATAAGTTATTTTAGATTAGCAACACTGCATAACCTACACTATTACTTAAATCTTATGAGAGAAGTTAGAGTTGCTATTGTAGAAGATAGATTTGATGAATATAAGAAAGAGTTTTATAGAAAGAGAACTAAATAACTTAATAAATGGAGCCACGAATAAATTCGCGGTTCCTAAAAATAATAATTATAGTTTTGCGTAATTAACACTTAAACAAGCATCAAGTGAAGCTAGTTCATTTAATGTTACATCATCAATATGATTATCAACTAAAATAACAGCTAATGCTTCTGCTTTCTCATTTCTTGCTAATGAAAAATCTGCAATATTAACGTTATTATTTGCCAAAGTAGAACCTATACTACCAATAACACCTCGAACATCACTATTTTTAAACAAAATCATATCGCCTTTTAATGGCACTTCAATATCAAAACCATCAATAGCAACGATACGTTTTACACCATCATCAAAAATAGTAGCAGAGATAGTTGTAGTTCCCTCAGATGTTGTAAGTTTAATAGTTATTAAATTTTTAAATACTGCTGAATCTACTAATGATTCAGATTCTATCTCAATACCCTTCTCTTTAGCAACAAATTCAGCATTTACATAGTTGATAGTATCGCCACTATTTTCACTCATTGCACCAACAGCTACAAATGTAGAAAGAGAATCAACATACTCTGCAATATCCCCCTGACCACTTACTTTAATAGCTATTATCTGAGATTTATTAATTTGAGAAACTAAGAAACCTATCTTTTGACCCATCTCTAAAAATGGTTTTACAAATGATGGTATTTTACTCTCATCAATAGGTAAATTCATAGCATGTGGATACGCTATCCCTTTTGCAGCTTCAATAGCATTTGCAGCAGCTTGAGTTCCTATATTATATTGAGATTCATAAGTATTTGCCCCTAAGTGAGGAGATACAACGATATTATCTAACTCTAAAAGTGGGTGGTCTGTTGCTGGTTCTTTGTTAAAAACATCTATACCTGCAAAACGGATTTTTCCAGATTT
>CAZXSD010000037.1:0-19762 GCA_964642985.1 uncultured Sulfurimonas sp. | reverse complement strand
TCCCAACAGAGATTCCAACAAAAGAAGATATTTATCAACTCGTTCAAGATAAAGACAAATTTGATGAATATATGAAAAATAAATTAACTACATTTTTAGATTATTCTAAAATATAATAAAGGAAACAATATGACATATCAAGTAATAAAAGTAAGTAAAGACTGTAATTTAATAAGTCAAGTATTAACAACATCAATAGGAACAACATATATAATAGATGGGCTAAATGATAATAATGCTCAATCACAAACTAATATTGGAGATTTTATATTTTTAGTTTTAGGAGGAGATCATGCAAAAGGATGTATAAATCGTTTAAATTATAATAATGGACTAAAAGCATTAGCAGAAGTTATTACAGCTCCAACACCTACCAAACCATATGAAATAGAAATAAAAATTACATATGTTTTTAATAATACTGTAACTAAAAAAGATTTCTATGAGTATAAAGATTTAATTGATGTTAGAAGTATTGGTGGCTCAACAAAAGGTGAAAAAACACAAGCAGTAAGTTTAATTACACAAACAAACTATGAGAATATTATTAAAGCCTTAATTGATTTAGGACAATTTACTAATCCAAATAGTCAAGTCTTAACACAATATAGTATTTCAAATAATGATTTAGAGAAATATACTGTAAATACTATACAAGTTTAAAGAGTATTATTTAATATTCTTTCAATTTCTTTCGCAAATGGGTATGCTCCAACAGCAGGAACTGCATTCCCTATCTGTCTTCTAACCTCTGTATTACTCCCTTTGAAAATCAAATCATCGGGGAATGATTGAAGTCTTGCTCTTTCTCTGTTACTTAATGCTCGTGGTTCTTCGTAGTGATATGTCCAAGTGCCACCACCACCACTTGCTAAAACAGTATAGGCAGGTTTTTTTCTATCTAATTTTCTATAAATATTTGACATTAAACCTTTAATAGCTAATTCAGGTGGTAAATCTTTGAAGTTTCCACCCTCTGGAATCGCTTCAAGTTTTGCAGTTGTAGTGGCTAATTGTTTTATTAAATTACTATTAACACAATTTTTATCTATATTTTGGAAGGCTTCTTCCGTTGTTATATGCTTCTCTTTATGTGTTGGTTCAGGAATATTAAACTCGCCCTCAATATCTTTTCGTATTCCTATAAATAAAACTCTTTGTCTCAATTGTGGCACACCATAATCAGCAAAATTTACTAACTGAACTTTTAGTTTATAGCCTGTGTCTTCAAATCGTTTTGTGATTATTTTAATCGCTTCGCCTTTGTTTGCAGATAAGATACCTTTTACATTTTCAGCTAAAAACACTTTTGGTTGCAATGTTTCAACAAATCCCACAAAACTTTCATAAAGTTGTCCGTTTATGTCATCTTTTAAACCAACTTGCTTACCAACAACTGAAAATGTTACACAAGGAAAACCACCTAATAAAACATCATAATTTTCATCTTTAAATTTATTAGGGTCTATTTTCATAATATCCCCTTGAATTATATCTGTATCAGAAAAATATTTACTATCATTTTCTAGTGTTTGACAAGCATATTCATTTATCTCTAATGCTTTTACTGTTTTAAAATTTAGTTTTGGATAGTAAGTATTTAAATAATTAAAATCGCCGTGAAATCCAATATCTAAACCACCTGCACCTGTAAATGTAGAAAAAATCTTAAAACTCATAATAAACCTTTTGTAATAAATATAATCTTATTGTATCATATTCGCTGCACTTAGTCAAATGGTCTTATATCAAAAGTATATATATGTTACAATTATATTATTTTTATTAGGATTGTAATGAATATGAAAGATAAAGCAAAAACATTTATTAAAGTAGAATTGGCAAAAAAAGGGATTAATTATGTGCAGTTGTCAGAGTTAATGAATAAAAAAGGGTATAAAGAAAATCCCGATACCATAAGAACTAAAGTTCATCGAGGTTCATTTTCATTTGCTTTTTTATTAGAAGTTTGTGATAGTTTGGAAATAGAGATAGTTTGTTTAAAAAAATAATAGTGAAAGCTTATTAATGTATCTAATTTTCAAGACCAATAATATAAGGAATTAGTAATTAACTACACTCAATTACTAATTCCTCTTTTATCACCGCTAAAAAATACGATAATTTTATTATATATTTCCTAAAAATCTATCGCTAAAAGAACAAGTCCATTACGACCAAATACCTCTTTATAAAGAGGGCATTCTTTCTCTTTTACCTCTTTAAAACCTAATTTTTTATAAAAAAGAAGTGTTTCAAGAGAGCCTATCTCCACAAGAGCTTGGGCTATTCCATAGCCTTTGAGTCTTGCAGTTAAAAGACTTTTTCTCATTAACTCTTTTAATATTCCTACATCCGTAAAACCCTCTAGCTCTTCCATATAGTCAAACATTAATGTTCTGTTGTTAAGCTCAAAGTCACAACTGTATATAACTTCTAACCTCTCAGTAACATCATCATCACAACCTATCTCTTTTAACGCATCAAGAAAAACTTGTTTAGTTGCTATTCTTGGCTCGTAGCTACAAAGTGTACCTACTGGTTTACCATCAACCTCAGCTATTAAAAAATTGTTATAGTGTGCTTGATTTTTTGCTTTTGTTTGCGATAATTTTTCTAATAATTTTAATATTTTTTTATCATTTGTTGTATCTAAAACAACATCAAATATTCCTAGTTTTTTTCCAGCACGTGAACTCTGCAGAATCATCTTTGCTAAAAAAGCCCCATCTGTTATAACTGCTTTTCTTATTTTAATACTCATAATTTATTCCAATAATTTTATTTTAATTCATATCTAAAGCAATAGTAACATACTTTACAATAAAAACTTTCTTAATCAATCAAAAAAGAATTATTTTTAAGCTAATTTGCATAATTTAATAATCATTTGTATAATAACAATAAATATAAAAAAAGGTTTAGAATGAAACTACTTATAACAGATGGAACAATCGGTGTTAGACCTCCCGTAACAAAACCACATCCTGGATTTTTTCAAGAGGTTGGTGAAGAAAGATTTAAAGAGTTAGTATATAAACATTATGAGCTGATAGAAGTAAGTGATATAGCTTTTTTATTTCCTATTCACGATGAAGATGATTTTGATGAAGCAAAAAAACATGCTTTTAATTTTCTTGTAGAGATTTGTGGTGGACCAGATTATTTTACACAAGACCGTGGAAAACACCAGATGGTAGGACGTCATGCTCCTTTTCGTATAGATGAAGCTGGACGTCAAAGCTGGTTAGCACTCTATGCTCCACTTTTGGAAGCTTTAATAGATGAAGGTGTTACAGAAGAATATATCCAATCGTTTTGGGATTATTTAGATATATTTTCTATGTGGTTAGTAAATACTGAAAAATAAGAAGTTTTAAAGGGAAATTCTCCCTCTAAAATAATAATGCTATATTGTAAGCGATAAATGCTAAGAAATAAGCTACAACCGAAGTAAACCCTAAAAGATAAAAGAAATACTTAATATGCCCAGCTTCACGAGTGAAAACTGTTGATGCTGCTAAACAAGGTAAGTAAATCATAATGACAACTATAAAAGCTATTGCTGATGCAAAAGGTATATTTTTACTAATAGCTGTTATTAAAGAGCTATTTTCTTCATCTACATCTCCTCCAACACTATATAAAACACCTAATGTTGAAACAACAACCTCTTTAGCAGCTAAACCTGCTTGAAGTGCTACACTCATCTTCCAATCAAATCCTAAAGGTGCAAAAATTGGTTCTGAAAATTTACCGATATTTCCTAAATAGCTCTGTTCTAAATTTTTACTTGCTAATTGGTTTTCTAAGATAGTTTTCGCTTTTTCTGTTTGAGCTTGTTCTATTTTAGGTGCATATTGCTCTTCTAAAAGTAAATTTTTAGGATAATTACTTAGAAACCATATTAACATAGATGCAGCGGCAATAAATGTACCAGCTTTTTTTAGATACATAAGTGTTTTTGTTAAAACCGTATGCCAAATTAGTTTTAAAGATGGTAATCTATATTTTGGCATCTCCATAACAAATGGTTCTTCCTCACCTTTAAAAGCAGTAAGTTTTAATATTTTTGCAGCGATAAGACCTAACATAGCACCACCGATATATATCATGAACAAGATATTACCAGCCATCTCAGGAGAGAAGAACGCTCCAACAAACAGTACATAAACAGGAAGTTTAGCCCCACAACTCATAAAACCTATTATAAAAAGAGTAAGAAGTCTATCTCTATCATTTTTAAGTATTCTTGCACTCATATAAGCGGGAATAGAACATCCAAAACCAGTAACTAAAGGGATAAAAGATTGTCCGTGCATTCCAAATTTATGAAAAAATCCATCCAGTAAAAAAGCAACTCTTGACATATAACCCGTACTTTCAAGAAGAGCAATACCTGTAAATAAAATCATAATATTAGGAACAAAAAGTACAACAGCACCAACACCTGCGATAATTCCATCGACTATAAGGGAACGTATATCATCATTCACTATTGTTGCACCGATAGTATCTCCAAACCACCCAAAAAAGTTATCTATATATTCCATAGGAATAGCCCCAACCTCAAATGTTAATTGGAAAAGTGACCACATAAAAAATAGAAAGATAGGAATACCAAAAGTAGGATGGATTAAAATATTATCTATCTTTTCTGTTAATGTTTTTTTCTCTTCAACTTTTTCAATATTGAGAACCTCAGCAACGATACCTCTATTAAAAGAAGCATATTCCTCAGCAAAAGATTCTTTAATATCGTCACTATCGTGATGCAGTTCTACATGTTTTGAGGCTTCAATAAGAATAGGTTGTAGTTCTGTCCAGATAGGATTATCATGAATTTTTGTATATGTTTTTTTGTTGTTTTTAAGAAGATTTATCGCTACATTTCTATAACTATTAACAGCATTATATTTATGTTTTGTAAGATAATCAACTATTGTTGCTATCTCCTCTTCAACAGCTTCACTAAATATAAGTTTTGGTTCTTGTTTATCAAGTTTAGCTTTATTTACTAACTCTTCAAGAAGATTTTCCATTCCAAATTTAGTTTGAGCCGAAACTTTTATACAGGGAATACCAAGAAGTTCTGACATATAATCAGCATCTATCTCTATCCCCTCTTTTTCAGCTTCATCACTCATATTAAGAGCAATAACCATCTTTTTACTCATACTCATAAGTTCAGCAGTAAGTTGAAGGTTTTTTTCTAAGTTTGTAGAGTCTATTACATTAATAATAAGGTCATAACTCTCTGCACAAAGATAATCGTGAGTTACACGTTCTTCAATAGTATAATCAGTAAATGCATAAGTCCCAGGTAAATCAACTACTGTAAAATGAAAATCTTTATAATCAAAAAGAACCTCTGATTTTTCAACAGTCACACCAGTAAAATTACCAACGTGAAGATGAGCATCAGAGATAGAGTTGATAAGCATACTCTTACCAACATTAGGCTGACCCACTAGGGCAATTTTTATATGATTAGCTATTACGGGGCAAGATTGAGGAGTTATATCTTTCATTATACTAACTCTTCTATATCTATTAAATCAGCTTCTTCAGCTCTAAGGGCAATTCTCATCTTACCAACTTTAACCTCTATGGTACTCTTAGCAGGGGCATGTTCTAAAACTTCTATAATCGCCTCTTTCATAATCCCAAATGAGATTAATCTCTGCTTTAAATCTGTTTTAGCATTAAGTTTAGTAACTCTAACCTTTGCACCTCTATTACATTGTGATAATTTCTGCATCTTATATTCTTTATGTTTAATTTTCATAATGATAATGAATATCAACTTAAATAGTGGTTAAATTAGTTTTTAGTTTAAAAGATATAAAATCTATGCACAACATTTTTTAAATTTTTGTCCACTACCACAAGGACAACTTTCATTACGCTCTATTTTTGAGTTAAAAAGTTCTCCATCATCATATTTCCAACTATCATTAACTTTTACAAAACTACTTTTTTCATGTAAGAGACCTAGTTTTTTATCTTGTCTAAAATAGGCTTTAAACTCTACAATATTTTCATAGTTATCTATTATATCAAGTTTAAGCCATTCTATTGGGTGGTGGTTTTCTAAATCGTTGAGGGTTTGGTGTAAAGATGTATCAACTAAATATTGCCAATCCATCTTTACAAATGCTTCATATCTACTTATCATAAGCTCTTTTGGTGTATTCATTCGGTTCTCTCTCTTTAATTTGAAAGATTATATCAAAACTCTTATTTTAATCCTGTGATATAGGTAGATAAATAGATATAAAATAAGTATATATATACTTATTTAGTAATATTCAAACTAAAACATTTAATTATTTATTTTTTACTTCGAGTAAATTCTACCATCAAACATAGTTCAAATCAAACTTAAGTGTAGTTTAAATCAGATTTAACTGCAACAAAGTAAATACTATTAAAATATTGAAATATAATACTATTGTATAATATACATTTAAAAAACTAAAGGATTTAACTTATGATAAAAAGTGACGAAATAGACTACGAAATTTTTGGTCAAGAGCTACAAGCTGTTGAGATAGAACTAGATCCCGATGAAACGGTTATTGCAGAAGCGGGTGCTATGACTTGGATGGATGCTGATATAACATTTGAAGCAAAAATGGGTGATGGGGCTGATGCAAATGAAGGCTTTTTTGGAAAAATACTGAGTGTTGGCAAACGTGCTTTAACAGGAGAATCTCTTTTTATCACACACTTTACAAATAGTGGAAGTGGAAAGAAAAAGATAGCTTTTGCATCTCCCTACCCAGGAAATATTGTTCCGATAGATTTATCTGATATAGATAATGAAATTATCTGTCAAAAAGATTCTTTTTTATGTGCAGCTTTTGGTACAAAAATAGATATTACTTTTAACAGAAAAATTGGTTCAGGTTTCTTTGGTGGAGAGGGATTTATTTTAGAGAGCTTAAAAGGCGATGGAAAAGTATTTATCAATGCAGGTGGAACAGTTGTTAAAAAAGAGCTAAACAATGAAAAAATATTTGTAGATACAGGTTGTGTAGTTGCTTTTACACGTGATTTAGATTTTGATATTGAACAAGCTGGGGGTTTAAAAACTATGCTTTTTGGTGGAGAGGGGATATTTTTAGCAACACTAGAGGGAACAGGAACAGTCTATCTACAATCACTTCCATTTTCAAAACTAGCAGATAGAATCTTAGCACAAGCTCCAAAAACTAGCACACATCTAATAGATAGTAATAGCTAATGAAAACTAAATCACTCTATATATCAGCTCAAGAGGTCAATGCAGGAACACTCTTTGTCTCTATGGGAATGATGGAAATACTCAAACGTAATCTGCATAAAGTTGCATTCTTTCGTCCTATCATCTATAAAAAAGATATTCTTGATGGGGATATTAGTTTTATTTTAAATAGATATGAACTAAATATGAACTACGATGATGCCTATGGTTTTGATATTGAATATGTTGAGAATATGATAGCATCTCATAAAATAAACCAACTCATAAACCAGCTTATTACAAAATTTAAAAAACTTGAAAGAGAGTATGATTTTGTACTTTGTGAGGGTATTCGTCGCTCTTTTTTAAGTGCAAATATTAACTATGACCTTAACCTTAAAATCGCTCAAAACTTTGGCTCATCTTATATCAATATTATTAATGCAAAGAATGATAATGCTAAAGAGATTTATGAAAGTATGGAGATAGAGTATGAAAATATCTTATCCTATGGCTGTAATCACTTTGCAACATTTGTAAATAGAGTAAATGATGAAAAATATACACAACTAAAACAAAAAAATGAAGAAAACTCTTTTACAAGTTATCTTCTTAAAGAAGTAGAAGAGTTAGGACTTATAAGTATTAAAGATGTTATAGAATCTTTAAATGCTAAAGAGATTTTAGTTTCTAAAGAGGATTATACAAGAAGTATTAGAGCGATTAAAGTAGCTGGACTTACTTTAGATAATTTTTTAAACTATATAGAAGAAGATGATTTAGTTATCGTTCCTGCTGATAGGTCAGATATTATATTAGGTCTTTTAGGCGCTTTATACTCTACTTCTTTTCCAAATGTATCAGCTATTATTTTTCCTTTTGATATGGATACTCATCCAAATATTAAAAAACTTATACTTGGGCTTGAAAGTTTTAATATTCCTCTTTTATCTGTTAAAACCGATACCTATCAAACAGCTCAAAATATCTCTAAAATTCATTCACGTATTCGTATAGATAGTGAAAGAAAGATAGCACTTTCTCTTGGTCTTTTTAACTCTAGTGTAGATATTAAATATATAGAGGAAAAGATAGCAAACTCACAAAGTGATGTTATGACACCTCTTATGTTTGAATATAAACTCTTTGAGTTAGCACGTTCAGATAAAAAGAAAATTGTTTTACCTGAGAGTAGTGATGAACGTATTTTAAGAGCTGTGGAAATTATTTTATTACGTGATGTAGCAAATATTATTCTTATAGGGAATGAAGAAGAGATAATAGAAAACTCTTTACGTTTAGGTTTGGATTTGAGTAAAGCGACTATTATTGAGCATTGTAAATCTGAACTAATGCCTCTATTTATAGATAGTTTTTATGAGATGAGAAAACATAAAGGGCTTACTATTCAAGCTTCAACAGATGCGATGGCACTTTCTAACTATTTTGCAACGATGATGGTTCAACTAGGATATGCAGATGGAATGGTAAGTGGAGCGATAGGCTCAACAGGCGAAACGATAAGACCAGCTTTACAGATAATAAAAACAACAAAAGAGACTTCCATAGTTTCAAGTGTATTTTTTATGTGTTTAGAAACAAAAGTTTTAGTCTATGGAGATTGTGCCGTTAATCAAGACCCCGATGCAAAAAGTCTTGCTCAAATAGCTCTATCTTCCTCAAAAACAGCAGAGGCTTTTGGTATAGAACCTAAAGTTGCAATGTTATCATACTCAACAGGAGAAAGTGGAACTGGTGTAGATGTAGATAAAGTAAGAGAAGCAACTGCTATTGTAAAAGATATAGATAAAACACTTTTAATAGAAGGACCTATTCAATACGATGCAGCAGTCAATAAAAAAGTAGCCTCTAAAAAACTACCAAACTCTAAAGTAGCTGGAGAAGCAAGTGTATTTATATTTCCAGACTTAAATACTGGAAACAATACTTATAAAGCAGTACAACGTTCAAGTGGAGCAGTAGCAATAGGACCAATTTTACAAGGACTTAACAAACCAGTTAATGATTTAAGTAGAGGGTGTTTAGTGGCAGATATTGTAAATACCGTAGCTATTACAGCTATTCAAGCAGGACAAATATAATGAAAATAGCAGTTATAAATTCAGGAAGTTCATCTTTAAAGTTTAAACTTTTTGAGATGAATACAAAAGAGGTTTTAAAATCAGTTCTTATCCAAAACATTGGTGAAAATGGGTCTCAATTTAAAAATCATCACGAAGCATTAGAGAGTATAGATATAGATTTTTCATCACTTAATGCGATAGGACATAGAGTTGTTCATGGAGGAGAGCTTTTTAATAAAGCTACTCTTATAGATAAAAATGTGATAAAAGAGATAGATAAACTCTCCTCTTTAGCACCTTTACATAATCCAGCAAATTTAGAGGGTATTGTAGTAAGTTCAAAAAAAGCTAAAAATATTCCTCAAATAGCAGTTTTTGATACAGCATTTCACTCTACAATGCCAAAAGAGAGTTATCTCTATGCACTGAACTCTGATATGTATGAAAAACATCATATACGTCGTTATGGATTTCATGGAACTTCTCACTCTTTTGTAAGTAAAGAGGCATCTAAAATTTTAAATAAAGATATACAAAAACTTAATTTAATCACTCTTCATCTTGGAAATGGTGCTAGTATTTGTGCTATTGAAAATGGAAAAAGTATCGATACATCTATGGGTTTTACTCCATTAGAGGGTCTTGTTATGGGTACACGAAGTGGAGATATTGACCCTGCTATTATTTTTTATATGCAAAGAGAGTTAGGTCTAAGTGTTGATGATATAGATAAAGAGTTAAATAAAAAATCTGGTCTTCTTGGGATATGTGGAGATAATGATGTTCGAAATATTATAAAAAGTAAGGATGAAAAATCAAAACTAGCACTTGATATGATGATACGACGTATTCAAAAATATATCGGTTCTTATATGGCTATTTTGGAAAATGTAGATGCTATTGTGTTTACAGGTGGGATTGGTGAAAATTCTCAATATATAAGAGAACGTGTTTTAAAAAGTAAAATATTTAAAAATATAGAAGTCTTAGTTATAAAAACAGATGAAGAACTTGAAATTGCGAATGAGTGTTTGAAAGTTTTAAAGAAGTAGAAGAGTTTTTACAGGTATAAAAACCTGTAAAAAATATGCGCTAATTAAAGTGCAGTAACGTTTTCAGCTTGAGGGCCTTTTTGACCTTCACCGATTTCGAAAGTTACTGATTGACCATCAGCAAGTGAAACACGTCCACCAGTTTCATTATTTACTTGACGGAAATGTACGAATACATCTTTTCCACCATCGTTTTGTTCAATAAAACCATAACCTTTTTCGTCATTAAACCATTTAATCTTGCCGTCTTTTAATTCTGCCATTGTAATACCTTTAGTATAAAAAATCATTTCTTTCGAAATGGAGTCAAAAATTGGAGAGTCTTTAGGTAACAATTGAGCAAAAATCACAAAATTACACACTAAAGATGAACTCGAGCCTCATCTTTCATCGGTAGAAGTATAACCTATTAAAAAAAAAAAATCAAATTTATTTAAGAAAATATCTAAATTGTCGATTTTTTTGTTATATTTTAGATAAAATTAAAGGATTTATTATGGAAATAAAAGCAAATATACCCCTAAATATAGGTGAATTAGAAACACTAAAACCTATCAAAACAAATTTTAGTGAAAAAATTTCTCAAGATGAGGTAAAAACATTAAAAGAGCAACTTACACAAAGAACAAACGAGATACTCTTAAATTCAACCACTATACAATCCTCGATTCAAAACAATATTGAAAATAATTTTGAAACAAATTATAAAGAGTTTCAAAACTTTTTAAAGGAAATAGATTATGAGGGTAAAAATATTGCTGAACTTTCAAAAGAGGAAGCGAGTGAACTTGTAAGCGAAGATGGATTTTTTGGAATAGATCAAACATCTGAACGTATCGTTAATTTTGTAATTAATAGTGCTAATGGCAATGAAGAGCTTTTACGTGCAGGAAGAGAAGGTATTTTAGAAGGTTTTGCTCAAGCCAAAGAGTTATGGGGAGATGAACTACCATCAATATCAAAACAAACAATAGAACAGTCTATCAAGATGCTAGATAGTAGTATTTTAGATTTAGGTTTTACTATTATAGATAAAGCTGTTTAGCTTACAAAGGATAGAAAAACTACCCTAAAACCTCTAACTCATCACTATATTTTTTTTCACAAAAAGGCTCAAACGAGGATTTGTAAATTTTATAGTGAGCTGATACCTTATGTCCATCAAGAGCTTTTTCATCTCTCCACGTTTCAATAGCCATAAATTTTCTTCTATTATTTTCATATTGAACTATCTCATAAAAAAGACAACCATCTTCAGCTTTACTAGGAACTACCATCGCACTCAAAAGCTCTTTCATCTTCGCTTCATCGCCCTCTTTAGCTATGAATGTTACTCTTTTTGTTATTGTCATTTAATTTTTCCTCTTTAATTTTTTTATTTATAAAATTATAACAAATTCTTACTATTCTTGAGAGAAAATTCTTACTATTCTTGAGAGAAAATTCTCTAAATTTTGAACTCCTTACTACCCATTCTCTTTTTCTAAAGGTAGTTAGAAATTAATCCATATCCATAATAAAAACTAAATTTTAAATTAAGTTATGATTATAAAGAAAAAGATACAATTTTGAAAATTTACCTCAAAAAGGCTTTACTATGAAAAAAATCTTAGCAACAACAGCTTTAATAGCTTCACTACTATCTCCAACACTCCTAAGTGCAGATAAAGCAGAGGGACTGAATGTCCTTATAAATTCTGACAATGCACAAACACAAGCTATGGCGATGGTTTTATCTCTTATGACAATTAAGAAACATAAGAAAAGTGTAAATATTGTGTTATGTGGTCCTGCTGGAGATTTAGCAGATAAAAATATTAAAGGTATCAAAATTAAACGTCCAAATGGTCAAGCTCCATCTGCAAAAGACCATCTTAAACTTTTAATTAAAAAAGGTGCAACTGTTGAAGTTTGTCCTCTTTATCTTCCAAACTCTGGAAAGAATAAATCTATTTTATTAAAAGGTATTACCGTGGCTAAACCACCTGTTGTAGCTGGAAGATTATTAAATAAAAACTATCAAAATATCACTTTTTAATATGAATTTTATAGCACCTCTTAAAGTATCTTCTTAAACTGTTAAGAAGATACTAAGATGTTGGTTTAGTTTAACAACTCATCAACATAAGAGATAACTTGTAGCGCAGCAACAGCACCATCTCCAGCTGCACTTACAACCTGTTTTGGAGCTTCTACACGCATATCTCCTGTTGCATAAAGACCTGCTACTGAAGTTTTCATACTAATGTTTACTAGAACTTGACCCTGCTTATTCATATCACATAAAAAAGTTCCATCTTCTTGAATAAGAGTTTGGTTATTCACATCATTTCCAACAAATGTGAATACTCCTGGTACAGAAATATCTCTAATTTCTCCATTATTATTCTCTACTTTAATACCAGTAACACCCATTTTATCGCCATAAACCTCATCTGGAACAGAGTTTAATACTAGTTCAATGTTTTCAGTATGTTTAATTCTCTCAACAGTATTTGGAGCTGAACGAAAAGTATCGCGTCTATGAACTAAATATACTTTTGAACATATTTTTGCTAAATAAAGAGCTTCCTCTAAAGCAGTATCTCCACCACCAACAACAACAACCTCTTTATTTTTATAAAAGAAACCATCACAAGTAGCACAAGAACTTACACCACGACCAAAAAATTCATCTTCTCCTGCAAAACCAGCACGACGAGGAGATGAACCTGTCCCTATAATAACACTATGCGCATCTTGAGTTGAACCATCCTCTTTATGAATAGTAAAAATATCATCATTTTTAGAAATACGGATAATATTTACCATCTCGTGCTTTAAACCAAATTTTTGACACTGCTCTGGCCATGGCATCATCAAATCCATACCCGTTATATCTCCTGTAACACCAGGATAATTTTCTATCTCAGAACTCGATGTAATCTGACCACCAGGCATACCCTTTTCAAACATAGTTACATTTTCTAAACCACCACGTGTTGTATATAATCCAGCTGTAAGACCAGCAGGTCCTCCACCAATAATTGCACAATCTAAAATTGACATATAAAGTTCCTTTTATTAACTATAATTTTTAAATTGTTCAATAATACTCTTTTATATCTAAAGATATACAATAAAATTAAAGTCAATAAAAATTTAAAGTTTTTTTCAACTTAAAAACAATAATGATAAATATTATCATTATTAAGATTGTTGTAAGTTGATATTGAATATCATTTCAATAATTATTAGTAGCACAAGGAAAAAAAATGATAGATATGATTTATATAGCGCAAAATGACACTCCTCAAAACACAACTAAAGAGATAAATATTCAGCAAAGTGGATTGGTTCATTCAAAAGTTGCAGGACGATTTGAGATAGTAAAAGAGCTTCCAAAAAAGACAGATAGTTTTGATAATATGTTTAACTATGCAGATACATTTGGAAAGATAAAGTTAGCCTATATAAATAATGCAGATAAAATCAGTAATATAGCAAATAAGGAAAACAAACAAGCTTTTGCTTTAGGTGCTGAATTTGGATTTAAGAGTGCAGAGTATAATGGTTTCAAAACTAATATTTTAGCCTATACTTCTCAAAATCTTACTTTTATAAATCCTAATAAAAATAGTATAAATGAAGATTTTTTTATAGATGATTCTTCCTCTTTTACTTATGTTGGAGAGGCTAGTATAGCATATTCAAATGATAGAGTAGATATGAAATTTGGTCGTATTAAAATTGAAACTCCCTATGCAAATAGTGATGATATTCGATTAGCTCCTAATACTTTTGAAGGTGCTTGGACAAATATTAACTTTACAGATGAATTACAATCTCAAGTTATCTATTTAAAAAGATGGGCAGGATTTGATTCTCAAGATTTAGACTCTGGAGCATCTCAACATAAATTTAAACACCTTATAGATGAAGATAAATTTGGTATGATTGGAGCATCTCTTACTTATGAGTATGCAAAAAATAGTGAACTCTCTTTTTGGTATAACTATATAGATGGTATGAGTGCTATCGCTTATGCTGAAGTTATCGGTATCTATTTTATAGATGGTGAAGGTTTTCATATAGATTATGGTTTTCAGGTTTCAAATATTCAAGAGTTAGATGACTCAGGTGTAGAGGGTAATGTTTTGGGTGCTTTAGCTATTTTACACTACAATGGAGCTTTTTTAGGTACATCTTACAATATCGCTTACTCTGATGAGGGGAAAAGTGTTAGCAATGGTTTTGGTGGTGGTCCATATTATACATCATTAGCCGAAGCGACTATTTCAGCTATTTCAGAGGGAGCTTCAAGTAAATCAAAATCAAATAATGATGCAGAGGTTTATAGAATTGCTTTAGGATATGAACTTGAAAATATCGGTTTGAATGGTTTAGTAATAGAGGGAGCTTATGGAGAACTTTCTAATGATTTAGGTTCTATTATAGAAAAAGATTTTGTTATCACTTATGAGATGAATGAGAAATGGAATCTTGAAGCTACCTATATAAACTACAAATCATCTTGCGATAATAATAGTTTTGATAGAACATTAGTTAAAGTTGATTATAGTTTTTAACATCTTTAATCATCTTATCCGCTACATCTTTTGTAGCATATTTTATAAGTGAGGCACTTTTTTCTTGAAGTGGTTCATTTAAAATATTAAGAAGGTTTATCTTTAAATCTTCCTTTTCTCTATAACACCAACCCAAACTATTTTCAACTATAAACTGAGCATTATGATATTGATGGTCTCCAGCAGCATAAGGATATGGGATATAAAAAGTAGGTACTCCATTTGATGTAAGTTCCCATAGTGTACTTGCCCCTGCTCTACTTACTGCTAAATCAGATTGAGCTATAAGTGATGCTAACTCTTTAGTAAAACTATAAAGTTCAACATCAATACCTAACTTTTTATACTCTTTTTCAACTCTCTCATAATCACTTTCACCCACTTGATGAATGATTTTAATACCTCTATCTTTTAAATCTTGTGCAACCGATAAAGCTAAATCATTAATAACTTTTGCTCCATGAGAACCACCTAAAAAAATAATAGTTTTGAGTTCACTCCGTACTCTTTGTGTTTGAAAGAAAATATCATTGACAGGATAGCCTTTAATTTTAGAAGATTTATCATAGGCTGAAATAAAACTTTTTGAAAATCTTTTTAAAAGAGAGTTTAACCTGCCTGTAACAGCATTTTGTTCATGAATAAAAAGAGGAATACTACTACTTAAAGATGCAAATGAAGCAGGTGCAGATGAAAACCCTCCCACACTATAAGTAGCTTCAACTTGATGGTTTTTTAAAATCTCTCTTGCTCTTAAAAAGGCTTTGAAAATATTAAAGAGAGATGATAGTTTTTTTAAACCTTTTTTATCTACAACACCTGATGTTGATAAAAAATATACTGCACTAAAGAGAGAGGAGTTTTCAAAATATTTTCTATCTTGTCCCTTCTGTGAACCGATAAAAATAACTTCATCTCCATTTTTAATAGCAGATTTAGCTAATGCTTCTGCTACCATAAGATGTCCACCTGTTCCTCCACCTGTTATACATAACTTCATCTCAAAATCTCCACTATCTCATATCTACTTTTTTAGTTATCATTAAAATCATTCCAATAGCAACAGAAGAGGCTATCATAACCGAACCACCATAGCTTAAAAGTGGAACTGAAATTCCTTTAATAGGAATTATTCCACTAATACCATAAGCATTAATTATAAATGCAAAAGTTAATATAAGTGCTATACCTAAACTAAAAAAGTGAATGACATCATCATCTGTTCTCTTTGATACTCTCAAAATACGAAAAATAAGCATTAAAAATAAAATAACAATAACTAAAATTCCTGCAAATCCTGTCTCTTCTGCAATTCCAGCTAATATAAAATCGGTATGAACTTCACTTAAAAAACCAAGTTTGAAACTTCCACTACCATAACCACTACCAACTAAACCACCATTATAAATAGCATTTAAGGAGTTTCCTATCTGATACCCTTCATTTACATTAACTGTTTTTAGTTGCATAACCATAAAAGCAGGAAAATAGTCTAATACAGTATTTTGCGCTCCAGACCACCAATTTAAAACCCTATCTATCCTATGTGGCTTTACAATGATAAGAACTATAAAGGCGACAAAAGTAAGCGCTAATATTATACTAAAAAAACGAAAACTACTTCCAGCAAAAATTAGAAGGATTAATAAAGTTAAACCTAAAACTAAAGATTGCCCTAAATCTTTTTGAATATCTGCAATTATATAAAGTGCATATATGAAAATTAGACCATAGGGTAAAAAACGTTTTATCTCATATCCCATACCTAAACCTGAGTGAGGTCCCATCTTACGAGAAAAACTCCATGCTAAAAAATAGATAAATCCTACTTTAAAAAACTCAACAGGAGCTAATGAAAAACCAACTATTTTAATCCAACGTTTTGCTCCACCAACCTCTGTTACTACTGACTCTGGTAAAAAAGGCATAATTGTCATAAGACCAAGTGATCCAATAAAAAGTACCAAACCTATTGGATGAAGCCATTTATCAGGGTCAAGAGTTGATAAAAACCAGATAATAAAAATACCTAAAAATCCAAATAAAATTTGTCTTATAATAAAGTGAAACTGATTAACCTCAAAAAGTATAGTAGTATAGGCTGATAATGAATAAGAAGCTAAAATACCAATAGTGATAAGTGTTGAAGCAAGTATGAAAAGTTTTCTATCTGGCATAATTAAAGAGGTCTTATTTTATTTTATGAATTTTTAAAACAAATTCAACTTCTGCTTTAGAAAGATGTAACTCTTTTGAGATAGTTTCTAAAGTCAAACCTTGATTGAAAAGTTGCATAATTTTTTCATCATCTTTAGCATGAAGTGATGAGGGAAGGGATATTTGTTTAACTCCACTCTCTAAAGATGAGAGTCTAAAGTCTATCTTTGATTCTGACATTTTAAGAAGTTCTTCAACACGAACAACATTTTCAGATAAAGGTTTTACCATATCGTAAACACCTCTTTCTATCTCTTGGTAGATCTCATTATCACTCATTCTTGATGGTAATAGATCTATATTTTTTTGAGTCTCTATATTTTTCTTATTTAACTTAAAAAGTTCTTGATTTATAGTTTCTATAGTAGATGCTAAAAAATGTATATTTTTACTGTATTGTGCATCCTTAGTAAAAATAAAATATAATAGATATAAGATTGTTGCACCCATAATAGCTATTATATATTCTAAATAAAATTGTTCAATATTAAGATAAACTTCCATTATTTTTTCTCTCTTGCTTCTCTAATTAATACACGTTCTCTAGCTGTCATATAAGATGCCCACTCTTTTTCATCTCTATCATGTATTTTAGATATACGTGCAAGTGTTGGAGTTTCTGCTATAAAAAATACACCTACATCTCTTTTAGGATGAACAGGCATCTCTATTCGCGCATAATATTCTTTACCCTCTTCCAACATATTATTAATCAAATTAAAATGTTCAAAACCGATTGATTCTATATCTGTTTGATGTAAAAGTGAAACTCTTTTTGGTTCCTCATCTCTTAAAAATAGTTCCAAGGCATCTATTTTATGATGAAGTTCAACGATTAGATTTAACAAAACAGGGTCAGTTTCTGCAGTATCTCCTCTTGCTTTTGCTAACTTTAACCATTGGTTTATTGGATTATCATCTGATTCACTCAGTTGATGATATTCACGTTCAAAAACTTCTTTATTTACATCAACTTCACTAAAAACTAAGCTAATAGGAGCTTTTACTAATCTAGGCATATTAAACACTTTTATCTAAAATAATTAAAATTAGAAATGCTATACCTAAGTAACCATTTACAGTAAAAAATGCTCTATCTATCTGAGTAAAATCACGGCGTACAAGTTTTTGCTCATAGGCTAACACAAATCCAGAACCTATCGCAGATATAAAAGCAAAAATACCTAATCCTGCTGACCATACAAAAAGTAACCAAAATAACACTGTTAGTGCATGAAAAATAGAGGAGATAAAAAGTGTAGCTTCTGCTCCATATTGAGATGGTATCGAATGTAAGTTATTTTCTTTATCAAAATCTATATCTTGAAGTGAGTACAATAGGTCAAATCCAGCCACCCAAAAGATAACACCTAAACTTAATAAAACTGACCATAAAGGGATAGTTCCACTAACAGCCACAACACCTGCAATAGGAGCTAGACCAAGAGCTACACCTAAAATAATATGTGCTAAAGATGAAAATCTTTTAAAATAGGAGTAACCACCAAGAACTGCCAAAATAGGAACACTTAAAATAAATGCTAGAAAATTTATAGCATAAGCAACTACTATAAATATAAGTGCATTTATAACAATAAAAACTATTATACTTTTAGCACCTATACGTCCATCAACATTTGGTCGTCCTGCTGTTCGTGGGTTTGTTGCGTCTATATCTCTATCTAAATATCTATTCACACCCATCGCAAAATTTCTTGCACTCAATGCCGCTAGAACTCCAAAACCAAGAAGTTCATATCCAAACCAACCATCTGCTGATACAATCATCGCTATAAAAATAAATGGAAGAGAAAATATAGAGTGTTCGAACATAACTAATTCATTAAAATCTTTTATTTTTTGTATAATTTTTTGCACTATTTACCTTTGAAAATTATGAGAATTTATTTTAGCTAAATATAGATTAAGCTTTAACATACCTCCTCACAAACCAACATCTCCCAACCATGAAAAATAAGCACCACTTTTTTAACCAGAACCCCTTGATTTGTATAAACTGTCACAAGAGAATCATTTTCATATTTATTCAGTTGAGTTATAGCTTCATCTTTTAGTTTTTTTACTGTTGCTTTATCTGCCTTATCCGAAAGTTTTATATATTTAAACTCTAAAAGTCCAACATATTTTACATAAGGGTTAAACGGTTTAATAAGAATATCTACAAACCCTTTATTTAGTTCTAATTCACTTTTAATAATATAATAGGGACTCAGTGAAAGATATGCCATATACATAGATTTCACACTCTGCTCTTTATAGATATAATCTCTTATTCCTGTGTTTTCTTTTATCATTTCAGCTAAATATTTAAATACATCTAAACTACCATTAAGTGCAAACTCTTTAAAAGTTTTCGTTAATTCACTTGTTTTTAATTCAAAAATATCTTCTAAAGCAAAAGTTTCTCTTAAAAAATCTATATCAATTCTTTTTACTGTTTCATTTGGTATTTTAAGATTTAAATCTAAATCTCTACTTTCAATTGTAACTAAACCTAAATAAAACATTAGAGATTTAAAATTCTCATCTGTTTCTAAATTTAAAGCTGAAAAATCCTGCACAAGATTTGGAATAGAAACTGTATCTCCTGCT
>CAZXSD010000036.1:0-20253 GCA_964642985.1 uncultured Sulfurimonas sp. | reverse complement strand
CAAATATGCTTTTAATGCATGCAATGGGTCCAAATGTTGCAGGTGTTATCGGTTCAGCAGTTGCGGCTGGTGTACTTATTTCTCTATTTCAGTAGCTAAAAGTTACTGAGATTAGATTTTACTTTTTAGATTTCGTATTTAATACGAAATCTAGTCTTTCATTAAAATTTATTATTGATTCATTATTGATACAATCAAAGGGATAATATCATGGCTTTTTGTTTTATCAATAAATCCATCTGCACCTAAAACCTCTGCTTCTCTTTTATTGTTATGACCTGTCATAGAGCTATTTACAATAGTAGGAATATTTTTAGTTTGAGGATTAGCTTTTAATATTTGAAGAACTGTAAATCCAGACATTTCTGGCATCTCAATATCTGTGATAACTGCTGTAATAGAACTGATGTTTTCATCTAGTGCCTCAATATAGTCAACAAGTTTTTTACCATTATCAAACATTTTAATATTTATACCTGCATGGTCAAAAATCTGTATCAAAGCACGTTGTGCTGTTCGTGAATCTTCAGCAATTAAAACTGTACCATTTTTAAGTTTTGCTGGTATATCTAAATCTTGTAAACTAAGAGTATCCTCTTCTATGTTTACCATAGCTTGAGGAATAACTTCAGCAAGAAATTTCTCATAATCTAAAACAAGACATAAACTACCATCATCAAGTCTAGTATCGTTCATCACGACACCCTCATTTTTAAGACGATAACTATCTGGTGCATGCATCTCATTCCAGTTCTTTTTAATTACTCTATAAGCAGACATAATTCTAAGACCGATAATTACACCATTAAAATCACAAATAAGTATATTTGATTTTTTAATATCTTCTTTATTTAATGAGACACCTAACCATAAAGGAAGATTTAAAATAGGAATCTGTAATCCACGAAGGATAATAGTGCCTTCTAAAAGAGGGTGTGCTGAGGGGATAATAGTGATATTATGGTTTTTAAATTCAACAACCTCCCGTGTTTTAAATACATTTATAGCATAGTAGGAAGAGACTGTATTATCAGTAACTCTAAAAACTAAAAGCTGTAATTCATTATTTTTGGTGAGGTTTGTAGCCGCATCAACATTATCTAAAACAGACATAAATTCCCTTTAATTTAACTTTTTTTAATAGTATCTAAACTAATATGAAATATGCTTTAATGTTAATAATGAAATGGTAAAATAAAGAGATAAACACAAGGAAAACAGATGAAATTTTTAACACTTTTATTCTCTACTGCTACACTTTTATTTTCGCAAACATACTATGCTAAAGTCGAACCTTACGAAATGAAAAATATCTCTTCAAATGTTGCAGGTTTAGTTTTAGCTATTGATGAAGATAATATAGGAAAAGTATTAACGAAAAAATCATATATATCTATAGATGATGAGATTAATCAAAGAGAATTACTATCTATCAAAGATAAGATAGAGTATTTAAGAGAAACAGTAAATAATAGTAAATATATTTTAAATAATTTAAAATTATCACTAGATAAAAAACGAAAAAACTACAAAAAAATAGAACGACTTTCTATTAAGTCAGTTGTTGAAAAGGATAGAGAATTTCACGATTTAATTAATAGTGAAAATAGTTATTTAAATACTAAAAAAGAGATAAATAGTTTAAAAATTCAGATAACAGATTTAAAATTTAGAAGAGCTCAATTAAGCAGAACAATAAAAGATAAAAATTTAAAAGCAGAGGGTTTTACTTTATACTCAATTTTAGTGGAAGTAGGGCAGGTTGTTAATATCTCCACACCACTGGCAAAAGTAGCAGATGTATCAAAAGCAAAATTAACTATTTTTTTAAATGATAGTGATGTTTTAGATACAAAAAATAAAATCATCTATATAGATAATGTAAAAACAAAATATAAAATAGATAGAGTATTAAAAATAGCAGATAGTATAAATATCTCAAAATATAAGGCTCAAATAATTATAGATGCGCCTAAACTTTTTTCTACACTTGTGCAGGTAGATTTAAGAGATGAGTAATATAACAGCTTGTCCATTGGATTGTTATGATGCTTGTTCTATTATTGTAGAAAATGAAAAATTAAAGGCTACTAAAGAGGGTTATACTCAAGGGTTTTTATGTCCTCACTTAAATCATTATAATAAATTTCAAACTATAAAATCACCATCATATAAAGGTAAAGAGATCTCTCTTGAAAAATCATTAGAAATTTTAAAAGAGATGCTAAAGAACTCTGCAAAAAATCAGATTTTACACTATCGTGGAAGTGGAAATTTTGGTTTGATGCAAGAGAGTACAGACCATTTTTTTAACTCTTTTGAAACTACTTTAACAGATGGAAGTTTATGTGATGGAGCAGGGGAGGTTGGAATTTTAAAGGGACGAGGTTCAAATAAAAATATGCCACTCAGTGAGATAGCAAAATCTGAAGTAGTTATTTTATGGGGACGTAATCCTCATACAACCTCTTCGCATCTACTTCCTCTTTTAAAAGGTAAAAAAGTTATCGTAATTGACCCTATACAAACAAAGATTACAAAAACAGCAGATTTACATATACAACTCAAACCTCATGGAGATTATACTTTAGCGATGTTACTGAGTCGTTTTATAACTATACATGGTTTAGTTGATGAGGAGTATATAGAGAAGTATGCAACTGAGTATGAAGAGTTTTATGAACTTACTCAAACTATACGTATCAAAGCAAATCTTGATGATATAGATGTAACTCTTGGTCAGATAGGTAAAATATTAGAGCTTATAAAAGGTAAAAAAGTTGCTATCGTTACAGGTGTTGGAATTCAAAAATATTCTGATGGGGCTGATGTTGTAAGAGCTATTGATGCTTTTGCAACTTTTTTAGGTTTATTTGCAAAAGAGGGGTGTGGTGTTGCATATCTTGGAGATTCTAAAGAGGGGATTGAAACACCTTTTGCTAAACCTACTAAAAAGAAAATTTCAAAAGTAGATACACTTTTTTCTATGTACAAAACTGTTTTCATTCAAGGAGCTAACCCATTATCTCAGATGCCAAATACTCAAAGAGTTGAAGCATCATTGGCTAAAGTTGAAAATATTGTCTATTTTGGATTATATGAAAATGAAACAAGTGCTAAGGCTGACTTGATTATTCCTGCAAAAAGTTTTTTATATAAAAATGATATTAGAACGTCTTATTCTCATAATGCTATGTTAGAGATGAGTAAACAATTTGAAACTGATATAGGAATTAGTGAGTATGATTTAAGTAGTTATCTTTGTAAAGAGTTTGATATAGAGTTAGAGAGTGAAGAGTTTTATATTAATCATTTTAAAAGTTTTGCAACGCAACAGAGTGATGGAACATTAGTTGTAACAGATAGAGAAACTATACCCTATCAAAATGGTTTTGATACAGATGATGGAGAGTTTCTATTTTTAGAAGAGTATGATAATGATTTTAATATGAAAGATAAACTATTTCTAATCACTCCAAAAAGTAAAAACAGTTTAAATTCTCAATTTAATAGAGAAGAAAATATTTATCTTAATAGTGCTTTAGGTTTTGTAGATGATGAAGTAGTAACTATCTCATCTATAAGTGGAGCAGTACATTTGAAAGTTAAAAATGATGATAGAGTAAGAGCTGATTGTGTTCTTATTTATAGTGGAACAGAGGGTGTAAATAATCTTACAACATCAAAACACTCATTAGATGGAAAATCTGCTATATATCAAGAGAATAAAGTAGAGATACAAAAGATTAAAAAATGATAGAAAAGTATAATAAGTGGAACGAAGTTAAAAAAGAAACTTCAAAAGAAAAAACAATTTTTGGTTTTAAAACAAGAGATATGTTTAATGTAAAAATTGGTTAAAATATAGGATTTGAACAGAATGGAAAAGGAAAGGATTTTGTAAGACCTGTTGTTATTTATAAAAAGCTTACAAAAGATATGTTTATGTAGAGATAGAACAGATAACTTATAGGAGAAAAAAATGCAAACAATACATATAGATGTAAGTGATATTTATGCAACTAAATTAATAAATATGCTTGAAAATCTCAAGGGTATAATGCTAGAAGAGATTAGAGTAGATAAAAGTATTGAAATAATAGATAATGATATTGTAGATTTGATACAATCACAAGAAAATACAATGGCGAAAACTTGGGAGAATGAGGAAGATGAGGCTTGGGATGGAATGTAAAAAAGGGGATATAGTTATGATTAAATTTCCATTTACAGATTTAAAACGGTCAAAAAAAAGACCTGTCTTAGTGATAAAATCAAATAATGAATATGGAGATTTTATATGTTTGCAAATAACATCAAAATTTACACTATCTAACAGTTTAAAAATAGAAAAATTCCATATAAATAGTGGAGAATTGAAATTAATATCTTATTTAAAGTATGATAAGTGTTTTACTTTAAATGGTGAAATTGTAGATAAAAAACTTGCTGATGTAACCGAAGGTTTTAGTGATGAGATTAAAAGATTATTTTGTGATACAACATTTCAATAAAAATAAATTAACAAAAGGAAAAACTTGAACAAAAAAACAACCCTACTACTACTAACAATTCTCCTACTATTTTTAGGCTGTAACGAAGCAGAAGTTACACCGATAGCCAAAGTAAAAGTAGAAGTGCAGGAGATTAAAAAAGTATCTATAAAACCAAAAGTTATAAAAGAGAAACCAAAAGACAGTTTCGAGTGGAATAGCTCTTCAAATGCTTATATATCTCAAACTGATTATGATGATGCGATGGAGGAGTATATAAAGAAGAAGTATCCTAAGAAATTGAAAACTTATAGATGCAATAGAGAGAAAGCAAGACAAAAAGAGATAAAAAATAATACAAAAATAATAGATGATTTAATGTGGCAAGATAACTATGCTTCAAAAACTATAAAAAGAGATTGGCAAGGTGCAAAAGATTATTGTAAAAATCTTTCTTTAGTGGGATATAGTGATTGGAGATTATCAAATAAATCAGAATTGAAAAGTTTATATAATAAAAAAGATAAATTAAAATATTTTAGTTCTAATTTTTATTGGAGTTCTACTCCAAGCACTCGTAGCACTTCAAGGGCATGGATTGTCTATTTTAATGATGGCTATGTAGGCCGCAGTAATAAGATAGATAACTATTATGTTAGGTGTGTTAGAACAGAACACTAATCTTGACTTGTAATATTAAAGGAAAAAAAATGAATAAAATAAAAATAATGCTACTAAGTTTACTGATAACAACATCAGTTACAGCCAACAACTATGGTGTAAAACTAACCGACTTAGAAAAAATAACAGCCTTAACAAATAGTTTTGTAGAAAAAGGACTGTATGTTCAAAAACCATCTTTCCCAAATGAACCATATAAACCTCATGTTCCTAAAGCCAAAAAGCTAATAAAAGGAAAGTATGAAAAAACTATCACTTTTGAAGCACGGGTAGCCAAAGCAAAATTACAACGTCAAAACACTATAAAAGCGATAGAAGATAGTTATGCTCAAAAAGTTAAAGAGTACAATCAAAAGGTGAAGCGTTTAACAGATAACTATAACAATATTGTAACAACTAAAAGAAATAATATAAAAACAATAACTCTTAATGCGATGCAAAAAGCTTACGCCATAATATATAAAAAACCCTACCTAGAAAATAGCCTAAAATATGATGCAGATAGTGAAACATTTTATGGAACACTTAAATCTACTCAAGGAAATTTTAAAGAGAATATATCTTTTCATATTCCCATAGAAAAAGCAGAGGCATTTGAAAGAGATATTAAAAATATAGATGTAAAACTACTCTTTAAATATGAAAATTCTCAACTGATATTAAGTGATTTAAAACTTATAAATAGAGATACAATATATAGTGCAATGTTAAATTCTCAAAACTTCCAAACTAAAAAGATAATAGTAGCAATAAATAATGGAACTCTCAACCTCCCAGCATCTCCACTTTTAAGCACATCACTTGATATAGCAAATGGTGCGTATGAGATAGGAGCTATAAACTACTCAAAAGACCCAGAGATAGCTGAACTTCAAAAGCGTAAATGGCAATTAGAAGAGAATGCAAGAACAAAAAAACAGAGTTTGGCAAAAAAAGAGCAACTTCAAAAACAGAAATTAGCCTTAGAAGCACAGATAGCACTTCTTGAAGATGCTAAAGGGGGAATAGATGACATCTCAAAATATCTCTCTAAAACCTCACAACACAAAACAGACCCTAAAAAATGGCTCTTCATAATAGGAATAGAAAACTACGAATACACAGACCCAGTAGCCTACTCCTCAAACAGTGCAAAACAGTTTCAAAAAGTGATGCAAAAACGTTTAGGTATATCTGAAAATCATACAAGAACACTTATAAATAGAGATGCAACAGGCTCAAAAATAGACTATAAACTTAAAGATATGCTTCGTCGTGTAAAAAAGGGAGATAGCGTATATTTTTATTATAGTGGTCACGGAATCCCTCTCCCATCTCAAAACAATACCCCTTTTCTATTAGCCCAAGATATGAATCCATCAGATTTAAGTGATGAACGTTTTAAACTCCAAAATATATACAAAGCACTTAGTAACTCAAAAGCTACAAAAATAATAGCCTTTGTAGATAGCTGTTTTAGTGGAGGAACAGATAATCAAGCCCTTATAAAAGGTGTCGCAGCGACAAGAGTAAAACCAAAAATAGTAACGTTTGATAAAAAGAAGATGTTAGTAATAAGTGCAGGAAGTGGTACACAATATTCTAATAAATATGATGATAAAAGTAATAGACTTTTTTCCTATTATCTGATGCGAGGATTGATAAAAAATAACTCTAATCTTGATAGATTGTATAGTTATGTAAAATCAAATGTACAAGAGAAATCTTATGAGATGGGTGCAAGTTATGAACAAGTGCCTGTTTTTGATGGGAATATTGGGTTGGGGTTGTAGATGATGAAATTTAGTATTATATTTCTTATCTTTTTTCTTTTCACCTCCTGCACAACCCCAACCCCTAAAAAAGCTCCAAATTGGTACACAAATATCCAAATAAAAGAGAAAAATATAATCATAGGCTATGGAGAGGGAAAAACTCTTAAAGAGGCAAAGAGTAGAGCTAAAGAGGATATTGCACAAACTGTTTTAACAACAATAAACAGCAGTTTTACAGAAAAAACAGTTCAAGAAAATGATAATTTAGAGAGTAAAATAGAAACACTTTTACAAGCTAATACAAAACTCAATCTTTATAATGTAAGAAGATTAAAAGAGGAGCAAAAAGGTGGGATATTTTACCTAGCACTGAAATATGTAAATCTTAATCTTACATATAGAGTGAAGAAAAATATCAAAGATTTTGAGTGTCTTGATGATATAGAAAATTATCTTCACACAACTCCACTTATAAAAAAGCTCTCCTCAGATTTAGAGTGTAAACTTGATTTTAAACTTCAAAGATTGAACAAAGTATGGAATTTAAGCTATAAACAATATCTTTTTCCATTAAATGAATATGAGTTTGAGAAGCTTTTTGTAACAAAAAAATCATCATTGTTTAATTTTAAAATTAGTAAATCTCCTTTAATAGATGGAGAAGAGTTTTATCTAACCTTTAAGACAAAAAAGAGAGGCTATATCACTCTCCTAAATATATATGAAAATGGTATAGTTACACTTTTAAGAAAGTCACAAAAGATAGAAAAAGATTTACAGATACCATCAAAAAAGAGTAAAGAGGTTTTTGAAGCTGGTTTAGTAGATAAAAATAGAGATAGTTATGAACTTTTTGTGGCTATTTTAAGTGAGAAACCACTTGATATGAGTAGATTTTTTTATGCAGATGAAAGTTTAGCATCGTCACAAAGAGATTATAAATTTGATGAGTTGTTGGATATATTAGAAAATTATGAGTATTCGACACTTTTTGTTGCTACTAAATTAAAAAAATGGAGAGAATAGATGAGATATAGTTTTTTAGGATTGGTAGCTATACTACTATTGAATGGATGTAATAATACACAAGTATATACACCAAAAAAGCAGTTTAAAAAAACAGTAAAAGTTTTACCAAAGAAAGTACAAAAAACTGTACAGAAAAAGCCAGAAATTGAGGCTATATTACAGCTAGACACCAAAGCTCATACAGGTAAAATTAATGATATTATAGTAACCAAAGATGGCGATATAATAAGTGCTAGTGCAGATAAAACTATACGTGTATATAATGAAAATGGTATAGAGCAAAGAAAGATACTTGGACAGATAGGTGTCGGTAATGAGGGAAAAGTTTTTGCAATGGCTTTGAGTTCGGATGAAAAATATTTAGCAGTTGGTGGATATTTTGATAACACTAGAGCAAGTGCAAATATAAATCATGGACAGATACGTATCTATGATTATAAACGAGGAAAACTTTTACAAGTTTTAAAATCTCATAAAAATGTAATTGTTGATTTAGCATTTAGTGATGATGGAGATAAAAGCTTATTTCTTATCTCGGGTTCAACAGATAAAACAGCGAAGATATGGGATGTTCAAAATAGATTTAGATTAAAAGATACTATTAAATTTCATAAAAAACAGGTTTATTCTGTACGAATTATAAAAAACAGAGGTAAATATTTTGCAGTAACAGCAGGGTATGATAATCAAGTAGCTTTGTATGATATGCAAAAAAAATATATAGTAAAAAGTCATAAGCTTAATTATAAATTACAATATTTAGCAACAAATAGTAAGTATCAGCATATCGCAGTTTGTGGTTCATCAAAAGAGATGGTTATTTATGATTTTAATCTTAAAAAGATTAGAACAATCAAGAGTAAACTAAAACTATCGTATATCGCTTATGATAAAAAAGATGCTTTTCTTATGAGTGGAACAGGAAGTAACCCTTATTATTTAGCTCTTTACAATGTAAAACAAAATTATAAATTGCAAAGGAAATTTAAACAACATAGCAATACTATTATGGCAATAGACTCTTTTTATAAAGATAATAATCTGTATGTAGTAAGTGGTGGTGGAGATAATAAAGAGATTTATATTTGGCTTGCAAAAAATGCAAAGGTAAAAACAAAGATGGAAGGTGTTGGTTCTAGTATTTGGAGTGTCGGTATAAAAGACAATGAAATAGGATGGGGAAATCGTTGGACAAATTCACAAGGAAAAAGTACACTTCAAAAATCTATAAATTTAGCTACACTGAAAATTAGCAAAAACAGTAAAGCTTTAAAAAAATTAAATAAAATTTCTATAAAAAATGGTTCGTACACATTAAGCCATTCAAAAGGTGGTCCTTATAATTATAGTGATGCTGTTTTAAATATTAAAAAATCTGGAAAAGTTAAAACTACAATAGTTAAAGATACTACAAATGGATTACAAAATCTCTGCTATGGTTGGTATAAAAACTATGTAGTAGTAGGAGGGGCGCACGGTCATCTTAAAGTATATGATTTAGAGGGTAAAGAGATAGCTGCTCTTGTTGGTCATACTGGAGCTATCTGGTCTATTGCATTAGATGGAGATAGACTTGTAAGTGGAAGTGGTGATCAAACTATTAAGGTTTGGGATATGAGTAAAATTACTAGCACTAAATATTTAAAACCGATATTAAATATTTTTGTGAGTAAAGAAAATGAGTGGATAGTTTGGTCAGAGAGTGGTTATTTTAACTCTAGTGTAGGTGGGGATAAATATGTTGGTTATCATCTTAATCAAGGTGTGAATAAAGAAGCAAAATATGTAGGAAGTGCTAAATTTTTTGATACTCTTTACCGTCCCGATATAATTAAAAATATTTGGCAAACTTCAAGTGAGAAAAAAGCTATCTTATTTGCTGGAAAAATAAAAAAAGTGAAAAAGTTAAATATAGCAACATCACTTCCTCCTGTTGTAAATCTTTTAAGTAGCTCTACTGTTAAAACAACAAAGAAAAATATAACTATAAATTTTAGTGTAGAGAGTAATGAAGCTATTAAAGAGATAATAGTTTTACATAATGGAGAAAGAGTAAATACAAGAGGATTAAAACGAAAAAAATCTAACAGCTCAAGGTCTGTAACTATTGAGTTGCAAGGTGGCGAAAATATTATAAGTATCAAAGCTAAAAATAGTTCAGCTATAAGTGATGAGGTTTTAGTATATGCTACAAGAACTACAAAAAATAGAGATATATTTAAACCAACACTCTATCTTTTAAGTATAGGTGTAAGTAAGTATGAAAACCCTGCATATAATTTAGGTGTAGCAGATAAAGATGCTCTTGCTATGTCAAAAATGTTTAAAAAACAAGAGGGTAAAATCTATAAAGAGGTTATCGTTAAAACGTTAACAAATAAAGAAGCTAATAGTGATAATATTCTTGATGGACTTGATTGGATAGATAAAGAAACAACCAGTAAAGATGTTGTTATAATTTTTATAGCTGGTCATGGTGTTAATGATGATAAGGGAACATATTACTTTTTATCTCATGATGCAAATTTAGAAAAACTAAGACGAACAGCAGTTAAATGGACAGAGATACAAGATACAATAACTAGTCTTCCATCAAAAGTAATTCTTTTAGCAGATACTTGTCATAGTGGAAATATAACGGGTGGACAAAGACGAGATATTACAAGTGCAGTTAAAAGTATTATAAATACAGGAACTGGTAGTGTAATAATGACGGCAACAACAGGAAGTGGCTATTCGTATGAAAAAACTGAATGGGGACATGGAGCGTTTACAAAATCATTCTTAGATGGTGTTGGTAAGATGAAAGCAGATTATGATAGAGATGGTGCAGTTACTATAAAAGAGATAGACCTATATGTAACAAACAATGTTAAAAAATTGACAAAAGGTAAACAAAAACCTACAACGATTGTACCAGATAGCATACCAGATTTTGCTATTGGAATTAGATAAAAAAAATTAAGGAAAAAAAATGCAACAATTCAAAGAATTTAAACTAAACCTAGATACATTTATAGATGAGATGAATACGATAATAGAGTCAAATAACTCAAAAGTAGAAGAGTTATTAAAACAAGAAAACAAAACATACAAAAGTTTTGTAGGTCAGATGCAAAAGATGGAGGAGGAGTTAGAACTCTTCTTTACTCCACTTTCACATATAAATGCAGTAAATAACAGTGAAGCATCACAAAAAGTTTATGCTGAATCTTTACCAATCATCACAGAATATTCAACAAAACTCTCTCAAAATATAGATATTTATAATGTTTATAAAGAGATAGAAAAAAATGAGCAAGAGACACTTAACTATGAGCAAAAAAGAGTTTTAGAACTCAATATTTTAAGTTTTGAGCTAAGTGGTGCGCATCTTGACTTAACTACTAAAGAAAGATTGCAAGAGATAAATATTAAAAAAAGTGAACTTACAAATAATTTTTCTCAAAATCTGTTAGACGCTACAAATGCCTATGAGTATATTATAGATGATATAAAAGATGTAGAGGGATTACCTGCAAGTGATATAGAGGGAGCTAAATTTGAAGATGATGGAGTGACTAAATATAAGTTCACTCTTCAAATGCCATCTTATATCGCTTATATGACGTATGGTCAAAATCAGGATATTAGAGAAACTCTTTATAAAGCTTATGTAACTCGTTCCCCTGAAAATGCAGAGATTATAGATGAACTTCTAGCACTTCGCCAAGAGATGAGTCAGCTTTTAGGATTTGAGAACTATTCAGAATATTCATTAGCGACAAAGATGGCAACAGATGAAAAGAGCGTTATCGGTTTTTTAAACGATTTAGTAAAAAATTCTAAAGCACAAGCTAAAGAGGAGTTAGCAGAGGTTCAAACGATGTCAAAAACTCCATTACAAAGTTTTGATAGTGCTTTTTATAGTGAACTTCTTAAAAAAGAGAAATATGAGATAGATGAAGAACTTTACCGTCCCTATTTTGAGCAAACATCAGTAGTGAATGGTATGTTTGATTTCTTAGAGAAACTATTTGGTATTAAGTTTGTACAAACAGATGAGAAACTATGGGATACAAAAGCACTCTCTTATGATGTGTATGTAGATGAAAAACTTACTGCACGATTATATACAGATTTAGAATCAAGAAAAGGGAAGCGTGGGGGTGCGTGGATGCACAACTATCAAGCACACTCTAAAGATGATGAAAATGAAACATTAGCATCAGCATTTATCGTATGTAATTTCCCAGCTTCAACAGATACAAATCCCTCTCTTTTACGTCACGATGATGTAGTAACACTTTTTCACGAGATGGGTCACGCTATCCACCATCTTTTAAGTAGTGTAAATGAGAGTGAAGTAAGTGGAGTAAATGGTGTAGAGTGGGACGCAGTAGAGTTTCCATCACAATTTTTAGAAAATTTTGCTTATGAGCCAAAAGTTTTAAAGATGTTTGCAACGCATTATAAAACAGGTGAAGTGATACCAGATGAAATGATAGAAAAATTAGTAAAAACGAAAAACTTTTTATCTGCTTCTGGAATGTTACGTCAGTTAGAGTTCTCTCTTTTTGATTTTATTTTACACTCAAAACCACACAAAGGCGATGAGGTTCAAGCTCTTTTAGATAGTTTACGAGCCGATACAGCCCTTATAAAAACACCAGCATATAATAAATTTCAAAATGGTTTTGCACATATCTTTGCAGGGGGATATTCAGCAGGATATTATAGTTACAAATGGGCAGAGGTTTTAAGTGCAGATACTTTTTTTCGTGTAGTAGATGAGGGAATATTTAACTCTCCAACAGCGAAAAAATATTTAGATATAGTTCTTCGTGGTGGTGGAGCAAAGAGTATGTCAGAACTATTTTTTGAGTTGATGGGAAGAGATGTTGATTCTGATAGTTTATTACGATTGAATGGGATTGAAGTTTTTTAGATGACTTTCGATTACCTAAAACATATAAAAGCAAACAACCAAACGCTTAAAATATTAAACAGTGATAACTTTGCTTTTACATTAAGCTTTTTTCATCTTGTTTTTATTAAAAAAAGAAATTTGACTATTAAGCATACCGATATGTTAGAGTATTTAGATGATTATCTTTTTGATATAAATAACTCTTATGAAAACCTTTTCCCAAAATCATCAAAAGAGTATCTTGATGATTTTGCTAATGATAGAATAGGGTATTTAAGAAAATATCATGGAGATGAAGATGAGGCATTGTATGAACTTACTCCCTATATTAATAGAGCTTTAGAGTTTATTGAGTCTTTAGAAAAAAGTGAGTTTGTTGGGAGTCGCTCTAAATTTAATACTATGTTTGAACTTCTTGAAGATTTAGAGTTTGAAACAAATATGGATGATGTAGAGAGAGTTAAGAGGTTAGAGATTGAAAAACGAGAGATAGATGCACAGATAAAAGCGATACAATTAAAAGAGGATATTCGTTTTGATGATGCAAGGATTAAAGAGCATTATATGCATATTGAAGAGATAGTGCGCCATCTTAAATATGATTTTAGTGAGATGGAGTACAACTTTAGAGACCTTAATCGTATTGCGATGGAGCAGATAGCGTTGAAAGATGATGCAAAAAGTGGGGTACTTGATTCTATCTTTGATATTGAGGATAGGATTAGAGAGAGTGACCAAGGAAAAAGCTTTTTTGCTTTTTGGCAACTTCTAACCGATACGAAAAAGAGTGAAAGATTAACAAAACTTTTTGATAATCTTTACACAATAGATACTATAAATCAACTTGATAAAGAGAAAAAACTTCAAGATGTTAAATATACTTTGCTTAAAAGTGGAGAGAAGATTTATAGAGTTTCGGCAAAACTGATAGAACAGTTACGACGCTTTATAGATGATAGAGTTTGGATAGAAAATAGAAGAGTGCTTCAACTATGTCAAGAGATAGAAAAATCATCGATAGAGATAAAAGAGAACCTTCCAACAGCAAAAGATTTTTTTGAGATGAAAGGGGATAGTTTAAAGATAGAGTCTGTTTTTGCTAAACCTCTTTATAGTATAAAAACAGTTCAAGAGTTCAAGCAAGAGAATATCACTCAACCCATAGAGATAGATATGGAGAGCTTTTATAATCTATTTTTTGTAGATGAGGAGCGATTAAAAAGAAATATTGCAGAGATGTTTCTTAAAAAATCTCAATTTACACTTCTTGAACTTCTTACCTATAAACCTATTGAAAAGGGTTTGAGTGAGCTTGTTGGATATATATCGATAGCTAAAAATATGCAAAATACAGTCGTAGATGAGCAGAATATAGAGTTTTTAAATATTATAGATTTTGAAGATAATAAGAGAACTGTAAAACTACCTAAAATAATTTTTTCAAAAGGGGAAAAACGATGAATTTTGATGCAAGAGTGGCTATAACACTTCTTTTAAAAGGGCTGTTTTATAAAAATGATAATGAAAATGCGTGGAATGAACTTATAGATGGAAGTTATGGTGCAATTCAAGATTATTTCAGTGTAATGGGTATCGATGTTATTCGTGATGAAAGTGAGGGGTATGCGTATCTACAAAATAGAGTGTATGAAGATGGAGAAAAGCCACTTCCAAAACTTATTAAAACACGTGAGTTAAGCTATAAAGTCTCTCTTCTTTGTGTATTACTCCGAAAAAGAATAGCTGATTTTGATATGCAAAATGAGAGTACAAAAGCAGTGGTAACGATAGAGGATATTCGAGAGCAAGTTTTACTTTTCTTACCTAATACAACAAATGAGATAAAAACTATCAAAGAGATAGATAGTAGTATAAAAAAAGTGGAAGATTTAGGTTTTTTACGAAAGATGAAAAATCAGAAAGATGTTTTTGAGATTAAACGCTCCATAAAAACTTTTGTTGATGCACAATGGCTCAACGATTTGAATGAGAAATTAGAAGAGTATAGAGAGGTTTCAGTATGAATACAACAGGATTTAGATTAGCACATTTTGAACTCTATAACTGGGGAACATATAATAACTCTATCGTAAAACTTGAACTTGATAGTGCTAATGGGCTTTTAACAGGAGATATAGGTTCAGGTAAATCAACAGTTGTGGATGCACTTACAACGCTTTTAGTACCCCATCAAAAGATTATCTATAATAAAGCAGCAGGTGCAGAGAGTAAAGAGCGTTCTATCAACTCCTATATTTTAGGGGAGTATAAAAGTTCTAAAGATGAAAATCTCTCTCAAGCCAAAGCGGTAACACTTAGAGATGCTTCGAATACATTTTCGGTACTATTAGGGCATTTTAAAAATAGTGAATTTAATGAAACGGTTACTATTGCTCAGTTTTTCTCTATTCAAAACTCTAAAGTGCAGAAATTTTTTATAGTTTCAAAAGGATTATTAACGATTAAAGATGATTTTTTTGATTTTAAAGATATTCGAGAGTTAAAGAAAAACTTGAGAAAATCAACGAAAACAACTATTTATGAGAGCTTTTCAGATTACTCTAAAAGTTTTAGACGTTTAATGGGTATAAAAAATGAACAGGCACTCAATCTTTTTTATCAAACTGTTTCACTCAAAGCTATTGGTAATTTAACTCAGTTTATCCGTTCACATATGTTAGAACCTAGCTCTATGGATATTAAGATAGATGAACTTATTCAAAATTTTAGTGAACTTAATCATATTCATACCCTTGTTCTTCGTGCTAAAAGAGAGATAGAACTTCTTACGCCCATAGATAAAGAGGGAAAAAAGTATGAGAAAAATTTTGAGATAAAAGAGGAGTTTGAGAGTTATAGAGAGAAGCTTTCTCCCTATTTTGCAACTTTTAAGATAGAACTTTTAGAAAAAAGAGTTTCAGAGTTAGATATAGACCTCACTAAAAGATTATCACAAAAAATCCGTACCGATAAAGAGCAGAGTGAACTCAACGCTACGATGATTGAACTTCAAGTTGAACTAAAACAAAATGGTGGAGATAGAATAGGTTTTATAGATAACGCCATACTTCAATTTAAAAAAGAGCAAACAGTTAAAAAAGAGCATAATATTCTCTATAACAATCTAGCAAAAGAGTTAGAACTTCCTACGGTATCCAATGAGCATCGTTTTTTAAACAATTTAAAAGATGTAGAGACTCAGTTTTCAGATATAGAGGATAGAACAGATGCTCTTTTAAATACAAAGATGTTAGAGAGTGTCAGTAAAAATAGATATGAAGAAAATATAGAAAATTTAGAGATAGAGATAACTTACTTAAAAAATAACCGTTCAAATATACCTCCAAAAATCTCTAAAATTCGTGATGATATGGCAAAGGCACTCTCTTTAAATATAGAAGATTTACCATTTGTAGGTGAATTGATAGAGGTTCAAGATGAGAAGTGGGAAGGTGCAATAGAGAGAGTTTTACATAGTTTTGCTCTCTCTCTTCTTGTAGATAATCGCTATTATGAAGCGGTCAGTGAGTATGTAAATAGCACAAAACTCTCAGGAAAACTTGTATATCTTAAAGTAGATACACAAAAGATAAAAGAGAACTATGTAGATATATCTCCATCATCTCTTCTTAATAAGATAAATATAAAAGCCTCTTCAGAGTTCTTTGACCCACTTAAAGTGATGCTAGATGATAGATTTAATATCCCTTGTGTAGATAATATGAGTGATTTTAAGAAGTTCAAAAAAGCATTAACTATTAACGGTCTCTTTAAAACAAATTTTTCAAGACACGAAAAAGATGATAGATTTGATATAAACAATAGTAGAAACTGGATTTTAGGGTGGGAAAATAGTGCTAAACTTGAAAAACTAGAAGATGATTGGATAAATGAAAAAGAGAAATTTACTTTTTTATCTAATAAAATCAATACGATAGAGAGAAAGATAGAGAATATTAAAATATCAAGAGATAATCTTCGTGATATATTGAACTATAAAAGTTTTGAAGAGATAGATTGGTATCTTTTTTCTAAAAAGATAGAGGAGCTTGAAGAGGAGAAGAAAAGTCTGCAAGAGAGTTCCAATATTTTAGAACTATTAGAGCATAAAGTGCTTGAAATAGCAGAGGAAATAGTGCTTCAAAAAGATATTGGAGATAAACTTAGTCAGAAGATAGGAGAGTTAAAAACAAATATTTCACAACGTAATAATGAACTTAAAGAGCTAAATATCTTAGTTGTAGATACTGTACTAACAGAGAGTTTAAAAGGGTCGATAGCACTCTATACGAAAACTGTTACAGATGAAAAGTTAAATCTTTCTAATATAAAGATGCAAGAAACTAAAGTAAGAGATTCTATTCAGAAAAAAATAACGAGTGCAGATAGAGTTTCTGTACGCTCTTCTCAAAAAGTTATTGAATATATGAGTGATTTTATCAGTGAATTTCCAGTAGAATCTAAAGAGTTTGACCGTTCAATAGACTCTCTTTATGAATTTAGAAAGAAACTAATAGAACTCAAAAAAGATAATCTTCCAAAATGGGAGAAACGTTTTAAAGCACTCTTTCGTGAAAAAACAATCCAAAATATAGTGATAGTACAAACAGAACTTGAACATCAAGCCTCAGAGATAGAGTCTAAAATAGAGAAAATAAACAGCTCTCTGCACGATATAGAGTATAACGATGGTACATATATAGAGCTAATGGCTCAAAAATCGACAAACATAGAGATACGAGAGTTTATACAGAGTCTCAAACAATCTATATCGGGTTCAATAGATGATGATAATGGCTATGATGAAGAGAAATTTTTACAGATTAAAGAGATTATCGAAAGGTTAAAAGGGAGAGAGGGGTATAGTGACGTTGATAAAAAGTGGAGAAAATTGGTAACAGATGTAAGAAACTGGTTCGATTTCTCAGCGATGGAACGTTATGTGAGTGATGGAAGTGATAAAGAGTATTATCCTCATAGTGGTGGTAAATCGGGTGGTCAAAAAGAGAAGTTAGCCTATACTGTATTAGCATCATCACTCGCTTTTCAATTTGGATTAGAGTATAACAACGCTAAAAATCGCTCTTTTAGATTTGTGATGATAGATGAAGCATTTGGACGGGGAAGTGATGAGAGTAGCCGTTATGCTTTAAGGCTTTTTGAAAAACTTCAACTTCAACTTTTAGTTATTACACCTAAGCAGAAGATAAATATTATAGAACCATTTGTAAATAGTGTTCACTTTGTGCATAATCAAGATGGAATGAACTCAACACTTCTTTCTATGAGCATAGAAGAGTTTGTAAAAAATAAAAATGGCTAAATTTTATGATAAAAATGAGCTTTTTAAAAAAGTTTCAAAATTTTATGATAGTGGAAAACTATTTCAAAATTTTATAGAGGAGGGGGAACTT
The DNA here is from genome assembly GCA_964642985.1 of uncultured Sulfurimonas sp. Taxonomy (GTDB): domain Bacteria; phylum Campylobacterota; class Campylobacteria; order Campylobacterales; family Sulfurimonadaceae; genus Sulfurimonas. The sequence goes on along the minus strand of CAZXSD010000036.1, from coordinate 1,973 downwards.
TTTCCTCTTACTATAAAACTGAAAAAACTCAATCAAAAAGATATACAAAATAGTTACTCTACTGTTTTAAATGAGTTACAGAGTTTGAAAAAAGAGAATATCACTTTAGAGTATAAAGAGTTTCATTTTAAAAATATAGGAGTGCAGACTCTTCCTGTTGCTCTTTGTTTTGAAACAAGTGATGCTTTATTAGATTATATAGAGAAAGAGGAGGAGTTTAGGAACTTTACAGAGTTATATACTATTATCGTGACAAAATATCCTCTCTTTAGAGATAAAATTTTAGAGAAACCCTTTCTAGTTTTAGAATACGCACCCCATTGGGAAAAGCTTTTTTTAATCTATAATTTCTTTATAGAAAATCCTCAGCCAAACAGATATATAAGAGAACTCTCCATAGATAGTGTAGATACAAAATTTATAGAGAGATATAAAAAAATTATAGATACTTTTTTAGTGTTACTTTTAGATAAAAAGGATTTTAAAGAGGATATTAGTTCTCTCTCTAATTATGGATTTGAAAAAAAGTATTCTCTTCGTTACCCTCAGCCTTTAGTTCGTTTTAGAATTTTAGATAGAGAGCAGTATATTTTTGGAATGAGTGATATATCTCTACCCATAGAGGAGTTTAAAAATCTTACACTTGATGTTAAAAATATCTATATCGTTGAAAATAAGATAACAACCCTCTCATTTCCCTTTATAAAAGATAGTGCTGTAATATTTGGAAGTGGGTATGGGGTTGAGGTGTTAAAAAATGTGGAGTGGTTACGTAATAAAAATATTTTCTATTGGGGAGATATAGATAGAGATGGTTTTGCGATACTTTCTCAAATAAGAGGCTATTTTCCTCAGATAATCTCTCTTTTTATGGATAAAAAAACAGTAGAGAGATTTGATAGATATAGTATCGAAGTAGAAAATTCTAAAATAACTAAAAAAAGATTAGATAATTTAACTCAAGATGAAGAGGAATTTTATGATAGCTTAGAGGATAGTTACAGGTTAGAGCAGGAGAGATTGGATTTTGAGTATATTACAAAAGAGTTAATACAATGAGTTTATATAAATTTATTTTTATATTTTTAATATTTACAACACTATTATTAGGAGAAAAAACCATCAAAATAGCAACATATAATGTAGAAAACCTCTTTGACTTAAAAAAGAGTGGGCGTGAATATGCAGAGTATGTTCCAAATAGTAAAACAAATTGGAATAGAAACACTCAAAAGATAAAATTGCAAAATATTGCAAAAGTTATTAAAGAGATAGATGCTGATATTATCGCATTGGAAGAGATAGAGTCTTTAGAGGCTCTCAAAGATTTACGTTTAGCTTTGAAAAAACAAGGCTTGTATTATAAGTATTTTAAAATAGCTGATAGAAAAAAGACGACTGTTAAAGTAGCTATTTTAAGTAAGATACCCTTTGTTTATACGAAAGAGGTTTTTGTTACTTCTACTTATAGATACAGAAATATTTTAGAGGCTAAATTTAAGATAGATAATCAAGATTTATATCTTTTTGTAAACCATTGGAAAGCAAAATCTGGAGCAGAGAGTCGAAGGATTATATCTGCTAAGGCATTGAAAAAGAGAGTCAAAGAGATAGGTTTTGATAAAAATATTGTTCTTTTGGGAGATTTTAACTCTGATTATGAAGAGTATATAAAGTTTAAAAGAAAACGTAAACATAACGATACAGGTGGTAAAACAGGGATTAATCATATTTTAAAAACTATAAAACAGGATAAGAAAGCTTCCAAAGTGAAATATAAGAAAAATAATTTTTATAATCTTTGGTATGATAAAAAACCGAAACAGAGATATACTCATATATTTAGAGGAAAGAAAGAGGCACTTGATAATATTTTAATCTCTCAATCACTTTTAAAAGAGGAGGGTATATCTTATAAGCACTCTTCAGTTTCTCATTATGCCCCTCAATATCTCTTTAAAGGGAAAAGATTA
>CAZXSD010000035.1:0-21327 GCA_964642985.1 uncultured Sulfurimonas sp. | reverse complement strand
AGTTTTTATGTAAGATAGGGATATAGAGTGTTGCTCCTAGTTGATAGTAGTCAATTTTTCTCATTTAAACCTAACTTGTAAATTTAATTTAAAATAATATTTATTGTTTTCTTTGTAGATTTTAAACATTTTATATCTTGATGAACTTGGACTATCTAATTTTATATTATCAATTAAATATTTATCTACAATACTTTTAAAGTAAATTAAATCTAATAAATATACTTTTCCAGTTTTTGTAACTATAATTATTCCTCCATTTACTTCATTTATTCCATTCCATTCTTCACTGGCTCTCATTCCAAATGTTACAGCATTTGCAAAGTCAGCAATTTTCTTTTTATAATAGATTTCAGAAGTAGTATCATTAATAATGAGGGATAGCAATACTTTTATATCTTTAGTATTTTTTTCATAAGACAAAATAAGCATTTTTGCCAATATTTCATCTAACTTGGAATCAATTAGCTTTAAATTATTAGTAAATACACTACTTTCTGTTTTAATAAAATTAAATATCGCTCCATTTGATTTTAATAAGTTACATTTATCTATCAATTTTGTTCTTGTATTAATATTATTATTTTGAGTCATTATCGAATCATTTATATTTGTTACTTCATAGATGAAGTTTGTATGATTGGAAGCATTTAATAATGTTGCTTTTGCACCCAATTCTGATTTAATATTATATGATATATTTAAATCATTATTTTTAATAGTATCAAATACAATTGCTTTTAAATCTCCTTTTACTTTTGAACTTCCTTTTAATTTATTACCATCTAATAAGTCATTAATTAATGGTTGTATTTCATTAATATTAAATGTACCTTTTGCACTTCTATGTGCTATTATTTTTTCAAGTAATATTTTATGTTGACTATTAATATAGTTAATTTCATACTCTTTATTAACTCCATTAGATAATATTTTCATAACTTTATTATTTTCTAATAGTTTATATTTAGTTTCATTTGCTAATAAAAATTCTAATATTTGAAATATTTTATTATTCTTTTGCTGTAAGTTTTCATCTACAATTACTAAGTTTGGATTATCAATTAAATATAAAAAAGTATATAATTCAGACCATTCACCTTTATTAAATCCCATAATTTTTAAACTCCTCTAAATGTTTATACATATATTTTGCTAACTCTTCTATAACTGGGATAGATACACTATTACCTAACTGTTTATACTGTTGTGTTTCACTAACTTTATCAGGAAATGAAAAAGTATCTTTTTTATTTTCAATAAAAGCATAATCTTTAAATCCTTGTAACCTTGCCCATTCTCTCGGTGTCATTACTCTTATACCTTTATCATTAATAGGCGTTTTTTTACTTCCAAACATAATTCCATAATATTCTGGTTTTTCTTGTAAAACTAAATTCCTTTCCTTACCAGAACCACCTGTTGCCAGAATTGTATTAGATATTGGATTTTCTCCAATATTTACAATTTTATATCCAAAACCATTACCTTTAGCTTTATGTGTAGCCTTGTGTTTTTCAAGTGTTTTAATATATTGTTCTGATAAATAGTATTTTGCAGATACATTATCTTCTAATAAATCATATAGATTATGAAAAATAGCTTTCTCTTTCTTAGTAGGTAATTCATTAAACTTATAATTATTTGGAACTAAATCAGCTCTAAATCCCATAATATAAGTTCGTGTTCTTTTTTGTGGAAGTCCAAAATTTATAGTTTTTCTTAAAAATGATTTTGAATTATATTCCAAATTACCATCAGTTTCATCTACTCCAACAATTTTATATCCTAGTTCATTTACTAATGTATCTATAATTATTTTAAAAGTTTTCCCTTTATCGTGACGAAAAAGTCCTTCAACATTTTCTAGTAAAAATGCTTTTGGCTTTGTTCTTTTTAGTATGTCTGCAACATCAAAGAATAGTGTACCTCTTGTTGTATCTTCAAAACCTTTTTTTGTACCTGCTATTGAGAATGATTGACAAGGAAAACCAGCTAATAAAACATCATAATTTAATGATTTTACCTTGTCTTTAAAATCTTCAGTTGTCACATCATTAAATGGGTTTTCATTAAATAGATGTTCATACGTCATACAAGCATATTTATCAACTTCTGCTGATAATACATTGGAAAATTTGTTAGTAAGTTCAAATCCTTTTCTAACACCACCTATACCACAGAATAAATCAATTATTTTATATTTCATTTTAAAACATCCTTAATAATAGCCAAAGCAGTATAGGGTAAATTTGTATCTTCCACTATCTTTACATCTTTTTCTTTTGCTAAATGGATAAGATGTTGGATATTTTCTGCCTTTAAATCTTTAACCATAATGATATAAGGAACACGTCGAAGTAAAACACGAGTGCTTTCCCCAATACCGGGTTTAATATAGTTTATATCTCCTATATCAAAATCTTTTTGGAGTTGTGCTAAATAGTTATTTATATTAATATTTAGGTCACTATTTTTAGAAACTAATGGAACTTTTTGAGGTTTTAAATCTTTTATAATTGCCATAATTGAATCTATAAACCATAAACTTAGGTCATTTTCTTCATACTCTTTATAATACTTACAACCATGAAAATCCCCATCTTTTATATACTCATCATTTAAAATACTACGACTTACTAAACCCGAAATAGTAGAGTTAAGAGCAGATGATGGAATAAGATAGTCATCATTATTTACAGCAAAATCAGAAACACTTGCTATATCAGATACTACATAAAGTTTATCACTAATATTTGAGTTATTATCTTTATTAAATTTGGCAATAAACTCTTTTAGTTCACGATTTATAACCCCTTTACCAGTCCAACCATCTACAAATATAGTTTCACTTTGTGGATAATTTTGAACAATATGATTTAAAGCAAGAGTATCAATCTCCCTATCTCGAATAATAGAGATAGAGTAATGCTTCACATCTTTTTGAAATATATCTCTTAAAATACGTTTAAGTAGAACCCCTATCGGTGTACCAGCACGTACTAAGGAGATTAAAACTATATCTTCTTTTTGACTTAAATTATAAGCCATAGTAAGCATATCATTTGCAAATTTGAGTTTATTTAGTTCATAAGTTTTATGAAAGATTTTAAGATAATCTTGTGTTGGTTCATACTCTTTACTCAACATATAAGAGTAGTGAGACTTTCCACTCTGAATAAGTCTCTCTTTCTCAACAATATCTGTAAAAGGCATATCTATAACCTTTAACAGAAACTCTACATCATCTTTTAGGTAGCTACCGTGGAACATCACTTCCCCTTCTGCTTAAACTGATTAATCTGAGCATTCTTTAATGCTAACTGTTTGGTTTGATTAGTGATTTTTATCTTTTTATCTTCTAACTCTTTCTTTAATTTTACAATCTCTTGAAGCTGTTTTTTTACCAACTCATCATCTTTTTGAATTGTACTAACCATATCCTCACGTCTATACAAATCAACAAAAAGCTTTAAAATATTCCACTCTTTTTCTTTAAGCGTTGGTTCTAATTTACTTATTTTATCGGCTATTATATTTATCTCACGAGGTATCCAACTGAGATTTACATTCAGTTCTTTAGATGCTTTTTGAATATATTTATCATTCACAGCACTGAGGTTATCACATAAAATATGACTATTTTTATAATTGTATTTTTTTATATAAAATATTGCATGAAAAATAGCATACTTTTCTGCTTCATTACTATTTGTACAGTCGTGGAGTTTTAAAACACTTGTTAAACTTTTTTCAGGGTCATAGAGACTTATTTTAAACTCTGTATTGTTCTCTTTTCCTGATGCATCTACATATATTATTCTTCTTTTATTTTCTGGCATATTATCTCCTTATTATTTTTAAAAATAACTCTTCAACATCAAACAACCCACCCAACTGCTCTTTCAAATCAAACTCTTCAGGAACTTTAGTAGTCTCATAACAGATAAAAACTTTATCATACTCTCTATCTACAACGTTATATAAAAAGTTATCTATATCTTCAAAATAGTTATCTTTAAACGCTATCTTAGATGTGATAGCTCCATCAACATTTACAGGGCTTCTTGTTGTTGCTTGAAAATAGCTTTCAATGCCATTATCTTCTAAATATTTTGCTAATAAATAGGGAGGATACATAAACTCTGCTGTTCCTAATACTAATATCTTTTTATCTTTTAAACTCTCTATATCTACATATTTAGAGAAATCAAGGTTTAGTTTTTTAACACCATATCTTGCAAAATTGTAAGGGATTATCTCATCTAAATCTTTGACCTCTTTTGGCTCTGAAACTATCTGTGTTGAAAAGTCCTGCTCTTTTTGAGTAAAAGAAAAACCTCCCTTATAAAGTGAAAGATAGTTGAAGTTTTCATACTCTTTTGTAGCCCAATTTAGAACTGTTAAAAGATGATACTCTTTAGCATTTGGTAAAACCTTTTTGAGTTCATTTACAAGATTGTTAGCTGTATTTCCTGTTGAGACTTCATCATCTACTAAAACTACTCGTTTTATATCTTTTATCATAGATAATAATTTTTCATCTTTAGGCTCATAAAATATATGGCTAGGGGCGTGACAATGCTCTTCAAAGAATGATAGTAATATTTTGTGTGATGTTTGAAAACGTGTGGAGTGGATATAAAAACTATTTTTAAAGTTTGCCTCTTCAAAAACACCTTGACCCAGTGCAGTTGCCGTCTCAGCAAATCCTATAAAAAGTGTAGGTTCATCATCTTTTGGTATTAAATCAGCTAAATCTTTATATGTTTGTTGCATTAAAGATGGCTTTGTTGGAAGATGTTTTCCAAGAACTTTACTTACAAAAAGAAAACCTCTTTTTTTGTTTATTCTTGAACCAAAATCAACTAGCCCTTCTAACTCTTTGCTATATTCTATCTCTAAATTACCACTTTTTAACTCTATTATCATCACTACAATCCTCTCTCAAATCATTCTTTTTTATAGGAGATTGTAGCGAAAATATGGTAACCCAGCTCTTATAAAGCTGGAGGTCTTGGAGGTTGTAGTTCCTCTTCAACTATTGGTTGGAGTGATTGGGTCTTACTAATATCTACACTTACATCATCTACACTTTCTGAACTTGTTGTTTCATCATCATAAGAAAAACATCCTACAAACATAAACGTAAGCATTACAATCAATATATATCTCATTTTACTCTCCCTCTTTTATTATAATATCACTGAAAATATTTGAACCCTCAAAAACAGTTCCGTATATTGTGTTATTTAGGTCAAAAATGAGACCTCTTGAATTATAATTTCCAGAATAATTCTCATCATATTGTATAGTGAGTGTTTTAATATTCTCTATTTTCATTCCATTTACTTGATATACTCCGAAATTATCGTTACTAGCACCTGAATAGTTGTTGTTTGTATAAGGAAGAGCAAACATCATGTCACTAGGACGATAGATAAATGCTTTATGATTATATTCAGCAGAACTGTATGTATAATAACTATTATCAGTATCTCCTACAAGAACTTTATCAACTAAAAGTGGATTTGCAAAATCTGTAATATCAAAAAGTTGAAGTTGTAAAGTATTATCTCTTCCTATACTTAAAACTCTATTTTCATCTACAATATGCAGATAACTTGAATATCCAGGGATTGAAAGTTCTCCAACTTTAAGAGGATTTAAAGGGTCACTCAAATCTAACGTATAGAGTGGGTCAGTAGTTCTAAACGTCACTACAAAACCTCTATTTCCCATAAATCGTACAGCTTTAATAGTCTCGCCCTCTTTGCCCAGATTTGATAAAACACTTTGAACTATTAAATTTTTATCTTCTGCTTGTAATACAAATACAGAATTATTAGTGCCATCTTCACTCCAAGAATCCCCTTGTGTTGTAGCAACTCTTAAATAATCATCTTGCTCACTCATACTAAATTGGTTTAGCATTGAACCATCTACAAAACCTCGTGCCTCATACTCTAGTTTTTCTCCTAAAGAAAATTTATATATCATTTGACGTCTTTTATAGTTAAAATAATTATAATATTGAGGGTAAGAACGAGAAATTAAATAAAAAGAATTAGTAGAAGCATATTCCGTGTGCATATCTCCTAAAACAGAAATACTCTCTATATATATTGCATTTATAATATCAAAACTACTAATTGTTGTAATATTTGCGCTTTGGTCAAGTTTTTTTGGTGCATAAAATTTTGATGGTTCTATCAGCTCAGATACAACAGCATTTAGTTTCATATATGGAAGTAGGTTTTCATGTTCAGTATAGGGAACATCATAATTATATTTCCAGACACTGCCATTAGGATCATAGTTATATTGACGACAGTTATTATCGTGATACAACTCAAAATCTTCACCTTTGGTACATATCTCTTGTTTAAGGTAGTTATCTTCATTTTCAGAAATTTGTGTTTCACAACTTATAAATGATTTCTTTTTATCTACTGTTAAACATACCCCTTCAGCATATATTTTTGCATATATTTTTTTTACACTAGGGTCAAAGTTTGTTATAAAGAATAATTTTCCATCAACAAGACGACTTGTATTGTAAGAACCATCAACCTCATATTGTATTAATTTGATAATCTCAAAAATATTAGATATATCATAAATAGTAACATTAACAGAACTTATCTCATCTCTTGTATCCTCTTTATAATAATAATGGTCATTCCCATAATCATTAGTTAAAACAACAAGACGATTACTTTGAAGATACATATCTATAATAGAGTCATCTTCAATTTTAATAGTATTAATTGCTGTATAATTTTTATCGGCTACATTTACAAATGATGTTATAAATATCTCTTTTTTACTATTATCTACACTAAAAATATATTGACCATCATGTTTTAAAATATCCGCTTCATCAACATCATTTTCTTGAGTATTTGTCGTTGTTGCATCAACATCACTGCTTTTCTCTGATGGAACACTCGTTAAAGTGTCATTAGCTATTTCAACAGAACCTGCACTTCCATCATCGTCATCGTCTTCTTCTTCAATATCATCACTTGAAGTACCATAATATTCATAATTTCTTCTATAACGATTACTTTTTTGCATTTCTCTAATATACTCTAACATCTCCTCTTTTGAATTAAATGTACGAAGTTTAGATAACTCTTCACCCATATCTAGCTCAATATCTTCTTTAGAGTTTACCCAAAATCCTTCACTCTCTCGTATATTTTCAATAGTTGGAAAATCTAGGGAGCTATCATTTACACTCCATTCATCTTTATATTTCCAAACAATAGCATCACCGAAAAAATCTTTTGAAACTACTGCTTTATTAGGAAGAGTTACTAGATTCCACCCTTTTTTGAGAACTATTTTATTGTTAGCGGGTGTATCTGTTACATTTTCATTGTTAAGTGTTAAATCCCAAGACTCATTACTTAAAACCCATACAGCTTGATAGGGTTCAAGAGTGTTTAAAATAGAGATATTTTTATCAACTATCTTAGTTGTAATATTATCATCAGATGAATACCCTTCCCAGCTTTGTTTTTGGGAATTGTAAGCCCATACAACACTCACTTTTTTGGTATCAAATAGTTCCATAGTTGATAGTGTTTGTGGAATTCCAACTAAATTCCAACCTTTTTCAAAATTTATAACCGTATTTGCATAAAGTAGGTTTAATGCAAAAATTAAAAAAAAAATGATTTTCATTTTTTATCCTTTAAGAATATTGTAACTAATCACCCTATAAGAAACAAGAAAAGTCCCAAAAAATTAAAGGGTATTTTACTTCTTAACCTCTTTCAAAATCTCATAAGCTTGATTTATCTCTTGAGTTTTAGCCGTTGCTTCTTCCATATAAGCATCACCTTTATCTTGTGATTTAATAATATCTGGGTGGTATTGACGTACTAATTTTCTATAAGTTTTTTTAATTGTACTCATATCATCACTTTCATTTACACCTAAAACCTTACACGCTTCAGCTACACTAATAGTGGGTTGTTGATTATTCATTTTTGCTTTGAAACTAGCTATAAATGCACGATACTCCTCTTGATTAATAGTAAGTTCAGATGCTATCTCTAATAAAAGTTTATCTTCATCATCACTAATCCCACCATCAACTAAAGCAAGTTGTATAAGAAAGGTCATATACTGTTTACGTTGTATTTTACTTCTGCCAAGAACAGTATTTAATGCTCTAGCTCTCTCTTTTGTATTTTCAAGGTTTTCTTTTTCCTCTGCAAATATCTCTTTTAGAAGTTGGCGTGCTTTTGCTTTATCTGGAAAGATAGCTGAAATATCATCAAACATAATTCCAATAAGATGTGCTTCCATCTTATCAACACGTCCATCTGCTTTAGCAACTTTGGCAACAAGAGAGATAAATAAACCTAGTTCACTTTGTGCAAAAAGTTCTTTAGAAAGAAGTAGTTTTCCTAGTTTATATTTATTGTAAACTTTATATATTTTAAATCCAACATAGATAGAAACTATAATGCTTAGTGTTACAAAAAAGTTATCTATAAAAATAAAATAAAATAGAAATAAAACTATTGCTAAATATATCCATTTTCTAAATCTTCTCATTATTTTTCATCCTCTACTAAAACTTGTTTTAAAACCTCTTCTACACGACTCACACCAACAATCTCAACAGCATCTTTTACCTCTTGAGGAATATCATCTAAATCACGTTCATAATTTTTAGCTGGAATAAGAACTTTTGTCATTCCAGCTTTATGTGCAGCGATAAGTTTCTCTTTTAATCCACCGATAGGTAAAACATCTCCACTAAGTGAAACTTCACCCGTCATAGCTATCTCAGAACGGATTTTTTGACTACTCAATATAGAAGAGATAACACTCACCATAGCAATACCAGCACTAGGACCATCTTTAGGAGTTGAACCATCTGGAACGTGAAGATGAATGTCATAACGCTTATACACCTCGCTACTATCTACTTTAGTCTTATCCTCTTTCTCTTTAACAGTTAAAGGAAAATTATCTTCACTAATTTTAAGTTTTTCTGTATCTATGAGCGTTTTAACAACACTCATAGCTATTCTTGCAGACTCTTTCATAACATTACCAAGGCTACCAGTAAGTTCTAAAATACCTTTACCTTTAATACGGATAGTTTCTATCTTTAAAACATCTCCACCAACAGCAGTCCAAGCAAGACCATTGACAACACCAACAACAGGAACTTTATCTGTTTTTTCTATCTCAAAGACACTTTTATCAAAGAAATCTTTTAAGTTTTTAAGACTTACAGAAATTTTATCAAGTTCAGGTTTTTGAAGTATATCTTTGGCAACTTTTCGACTCATCTCAGCAACACGACGGCGCAGGTTTCTTACTCCAGCTTCACGAGTGTAACTATGAATTAACTCTTTAAGCGCAGGTGCAGATATTTTGAGTTCAGAATTTTTAAGACCATGCTTTTTTAACTCTTGAGGAAGTAGATAACGTTTTGCTATCTCAAATTTCTCTTGAGGCGTGTATGAACTAACAGATATAAACTCCATTCTATCACGAAGAGGAGCAGGAATATTTCCAATGTCATTTGCTGTTGCTATAAAAATAACATTACTCAAATCAAGATTGAAATTTAGATAATAATCTCTAAATTCGCTGTTTTGTTCAGGGTCAAGTATCTCTAAGAGTGCAGATGTAGGGTCGCCTCTACCGTTTCGAGAGATTTTATCTATCTCATCTAAAACGATAACAGGGTTCATCTTTTTAGCATCTATAATCCCTTGCGTTAAACGTCCAGGCATAGCACCAACATAAGTACGTCTATGACCACGAAGCTCATTCGCATCTTCAAGACCACCAAGAGCTATACGAACAAGAGGACGTTTTAATGCTGTTGCGATAGAGTTCGCTAGAGAGGTTTTACCAACTCCGGGAGGTCCATAAAAACATAAAATTGCACCAGAGCTTTTTTTCTGAGAGATACCACGAAGCTCTAAAAGTTCACGTACTGCAAAATACTCAACGATGCGCCCTTTAGGTTTTTCTAAAGAGAAATGGTCTTTATCTAGTTGTTTTTCAACGTCATCTATTTTCAAAGATTTTTTAGACTCATCTCCAAAAGGAATATCTAAAACCCAATCAAGATATGTTTGAGTCATAGAAGCATCAGAAGAGTCTGGGTGCATACGAGAGTAACGCTGTAACTGTTTATCTATCTCTTTATAAGCATCTTCATTCATCTTCTCTTTTTTAAGTTCTAACTTCTTACGATACTCCTCTATCTCTTCATCTCTTGAAGTATCAACACCTAACTCTTTTTGAATCTCTTTGAGTTGCTCTTTTAGGAAGTATTCTCTATTTACCTCTTCTATATGAGTGTTTACCTTTGAACGTATCTCTTTTTGAAGCTTGTTTGTTTCTATCTCATCTATTAAATATTCTATTAAATCTAAAAATCTTTGTTCTGTGTCTGTTTGAGAAAAAAGTTTAAATGCTTGGTCTTTTTTGAGTTTTAAACTTGATGCGATAAGGTCGATAGTTCTATTTGAATCGCCATTTTCTTCTATAGTTCTTAATAGGTCTGATGGAAAATATTTACTTATAGTTGAAAGTTGTTTTACTTTTTCTATCGTTACCTCTAAAATAGCTTCTATTTTTGCATCTTTATCATTTGTAAGTTTTAAAATATCAACATTAGCAATAAATGGACTAGTTGAAACCTCATCTAAAATTTCAGCACGTGCTAAACCTTGAAATAAAATTTTTACTCTTCCATCTGGAAGTAAAACTTTTCTCATAATAGAACCGATTACACCAGCTCTATATATAGCATTAAAATCTCTTTCTCCCTCATTTCCAGGTTGTGTAGAAGCTATAAGCACTAAAGAATTTTCATCTATCGCTTTTGTTGCCGCATCTATATTTGAATCATCACTTAAAAATAGAGGTGCTATCATAAATGGATATAAGAAAATATCATCTTCTATTATTACTGGAACATCTGCTGGAAACTCTCCATAATCACTAAGTTTCATAAATTATCCTATTTTGTATTTAAAGTTGTATTATTATCATCAACTATTGAGTTTCTTGAAACAACACTTCTTGTATCTGGAACGATAAAACCATACCAACTTTCACTACCATCACCCTCAAACCAAGAGCGATACCAAGGGGCAGTAGCTCTATCTACCTCATCCCATTTAATCCATATTTGAGGATTTAACTCTTTATAATACTCAGCAGATTTTGGCTTATCCAATCGTGTATAAAGGTCTGAAATAGTTTTATTTAAAGATGCATCTGCTAAATAAAGATTTGTAAGCATAGAATCTACTAAACTAAAATAATCAGAGTATGGATATTTATACTTAAACTGTTCTCCATCTTTAATAGTCTGATTTACAAGCACTTGATCACGTCGTGGATTTGGAAGTGATAAATATTTTGCTTTTATCTTCATAAATTCAGCAAACTCTTTTTCGTTTGAGTTTGCATATCTTTTAATATATTCATCAAAAAAATACTCTGCTAAAAGATACTCTTCATAATCCATATGAGCAATAGCCAATATCATAGTAGCCTCAGGTAAAAGAGGAGAGCCGATATGCTCCCCTTGAAGAGAGCTATAATAATCATCTGCTTTTTCTAAATTGTGTGTAGATGCAGAGTTTATCATCTTTGAATACCAATAGATAGCTGGTTTATTGTATTCTTCTATATCTTTGCTACACCCTGTAAACAATAGATAAAACAGTAGTGTTAAAAAAGTAAAAATTGTTTTGATTTTCATAAAATTATATATCCTAATCTGAAATAGTTCGCAATTTTATCTAAAAGATATATAACAGTAAGTAAAGTAGGAACAATTTATGCTATACCTAATTTAAAATAAACTATAAAGGCTTTTTATGCAGTTTGATATATGTACACCTCTTCTAGGATTTGAAGATTTAAAGCAAGTAACATTAGAGAAAATAGATGATATTTTTATGAAGATGCAAGATGTAAACAATGAGCATATCTCATTTACACTTATCGACCCTTTTATATTAAGAGAGTACGATTTTGAAGTATCTGATGCTATTCAAGAACTTTTAGAGATTAAAAAAGATTCAAATGTTTTAGTTTTAAATATTGTTATATTACAAACACCGATAGAAGACTCTCTAGTAAACTTCATAGGTCCTCTACTTTTTAATACAGACTCTCAAAAAGCTGTTCAAATTATTTTACCAGAATCAAATGAATATGGTATTACAGAGAAAATTTCTAGCTTTTTGAATAAATAACTTTTTATGATGGGATATTTAAGCCCATCATACTCTCCCTCTATTTTTCTTTTCAGAACATTCCAAATAGATAAGTTGTATAATTGATTTAATTTTAAATCATAGGATTTTTTATGAATTTTTTTAAACTTTTTTTATTAATTACATTTTTAACTTTAAATTTATTTGCCTTTGGAATGAGTGGTAGTGGAGGAGGTGGAGGTGGAAGCGATGATGATGAAACCAAACAATTTGACACATGGGATTACTGGATAGGTGATGATAAAAAGCCTCCTGATTCTGATGATAGAACTATTTCTACAAAAATTGCTGGGAAAGCTTTTCAAATTTCATTAGCAAGTATCGATAAAGATGATACTAAATATGAAAAAAAGAAAAAAGATAGTAATGCTAATAAAGATTATAGTATAGAAATTGCTATCTATAAAAATGATTCTGCTACTAAAACAAGAGTGAGTAACATCATTAAATTTGACCCAACAAGTGATGATGATAAATATATAAATAAATCTGACGAGATAACTGTTGAGGAAGCTTATAGAGACTTAGTTGTTGGTATTCGTATGTGTGCCAGTTATGATGAAGATAAAGAAGAATATGTAATATACGAGATGAGTGAATGTTCTGGTCAAGATAACGATTGTACTAATGATAGTGATGATGAAGAATTTAAAATGTGTTATGCAACAAATAATTTTTCTGTTCGTCCAAAAAAGTTTAATATAACAGAGAAAACTACTCTTTTAACAGCTGGAGAGGATCAAGGCTTTGATGTTATTGCAGAAGATGAAGATGGAAATGCTACACAAAAATATACTTTACCTGAAGATAATACAGATGGTGATGTTTCAGCAATTATTTCTGCAATATCTGCAATAATAGATTTTTTTGCAAGTAGTGGAGATGATACAGGTGATGAAGATTATGATTTAAATTTAACTGTTATTAAATATATGCCTGATGAGAGTGTTAATGATGAACTTTATGGTGAAGGTCATATAGTTGAGTATAAGTTTAAAGATGGTAATGCAACAGGGGATGATAGAAATATCTCTATAAACTACAATGAAGTTGGAAAAGTAACCCTAATACCAAAAGATTTAAACTGGACTAATGTAGATTATGATGATACGGATGATAACTGTAATAATGGAGATGATGACCCTGAAGAAGTAGGTAGATTTATCTGTGGAGATACAAATGCTACTTTTATTCCTAGTTATTTTTTAGTAAGCGAAGCATCTTTACATAATCATAATGATTTAGGTTTTACTTATATTTCAGATGATGAAAATATGTCTAAAATGTCTGCTCATATAGCTTTAAAAATAGAAGCTAAAAATTTTGATGATAATACAACTAAAAACTTTGATATAGATTCTTGGGAAAACAATAGCACTGTAAGCTTTATTACTGACAATGAGATAGATATTAATAAAAGTAATGCAGGAGGATTAGATTTAAAACTTGGTTTTAATGAAGGAAATAAAACAATTTTATGGAATGATGAAAATAGCTCTTTAAATCTTATGTTTAACTATAAAAGAGATATAAATGAGAGTAGAAACCCCTTTATTATTGAAAGTGCAGACTTTAATTTTACTATAATATCCATTTATAATGAAGATACAAATATAACAGATAGTAATGGTGATGATATTGAAATTGATGGCAATATTACTTTTTTATATGCTCGTACAAATGTTCCTCGGAGTAGATTTATTGAGAGTGATACCTATAACGTAAATCTTTATTATGAATCTTTTTGTTATGCAACGGATAAATATAACAATGATTGTAATAGATCACTCCTTCCAGATGGAATAGACTCTAATATCACAAATGACCCAAGATGGTTTATAAATACAAAACATAATCATACCGATAATATTTTTGGAAAGGCAGAGAAAGTTAAAGAAATAAAAGGAAGAACTTTTGTCGAAACGGAAGAGCAACCAACAGGAGACCATCAAGATTCTGTAACTTTGAAATATGAGAAAAAAATATTTCCCTATAAAACAACTATGCAAAATAATGCCTCTAGCTGGTTAATTTATAGAAAATATGATGCAACTGCTAAAACAAATGAATTTGAAGTAGAATTCAATAAAAAAAGTGGAGAAAGTGCTTGGATAGGGGTAAGTGAAGAGGATGTTGCAAATACAAAGAGTGTAGATACAACAACACGAACAAATAGGAGGACTATGTGGTAAAAAAATCTGCTTTTACACTTATAGAGCTTATTTTTGCTATTGTTGTTATCTCTATAAGTGTAACATCTCTTCCTATGATGACTCAAACAACTTCAAAAGCGATAGATGGAAATCTTGTTCAAGAAGCGATATTTGCAGCTTCTGCTGAACTTAATGGAGCGGTAACTGCTCATTGGGATGAAAACTCTATGATTGATGATAAAGATTCACTTGCAAGGGTGATAGATATAGATGATAACTGTACAGATAATCGTTTGCTAGGGCATATAAATCAGCCACTCCATAGACGTTGTTTAGATAGTAGCAATACAGACCCACTTGATACAACTGATGATAGTGATATTTATGCACTTGAAGATATGGCTCACGATAGTCAAAATATTTTTGATACAGATGCAACGAATGCACAAGGATATAAAAGAAAGTACAACTCAACTGTTGATATAACACGTCCAGCTAATTTTAACGGAAGTAATGATCATATAAAAGAGATTTTACTAACTGTAACGGATACAGATAGCAACACCATTACCATACTTAGAACATATAGTGCTAATATTGGCGAAATTGATTATTATAAGAGAGCTTACTAATGAAATTTCGTAAAGCCTTTTCGATGATTGAACTCATTTTTGTAATAGTTATTATGGGAATAATAGCTAAATTTGGAACAGAATTTTTAGCAGAATCTTATAAAAGTTTTATCTTCTCAAAAGTAAATAATAAACTTCAAGCTAATAGTGCAACTGCTGTTGAGTTTATCGCTTCACGTCTCCAACATCGTATAAAAGATTCTGTTATAGCTAAAAAAGACGCTAGTGATTTTAAAGCCTTAGCTAATGCAGATGATACATATACAATAATAGAATGGGTATCTTCTGATGCGGATGGATTTAGAGGTTTAGATAAGCCATATTGGAGTGGGATTATAGATGTTGAGCATAGTGATGCTACTGCTTCACTTCTAATATCCCCTGAAACAAATACAACTCTAATGAATGAACTTATAGACAAATTATCTTATGGCGATAGTAATATTGATAGTTCTGCAATCTATTTTATAGGCTCAAATAGCGATATTAATGGCTATGGCTGGGATGGAAATGCTTTAACTGACCAAGAAGGTGTTATGCACCCTATAAAAGCTGGAACAAATGAAAATGAGTTTGAACCTGCTGTTGAAGATTTTAGTGGTGTAGATATATATGAATATTATAAATTTGCATGGACTGCCAATGCACTTGTTGTAGATGATAAAAATAATTTACTCTTTTATTATGATTATCAACCTTGGAATGGAGATGAATATAGTGATGGAAAATCTGCTGTCATAGTTCAAAATGTAAGTACTTTTAGAGCAATGGCAATAGGGGCTGTTATGAAAATTCAAGTGTGTGTTAAAAGTATATTAGTGGAGGAATATTCTTTATGCAAAGAAAAAACAATCTTTTAAAATCTTCTCGTAGTGGCATAGCTATGATGATGGCGATAGCTGTTATTGTTATAATGGCAACTATAATGGCTCTTTCACTAAGTATGACCACTATAACTTCTAAAAAGAGTATAGATTTATATCTTTATGAACAATCCATTTTACTCTCTAAAAGTGCTACTGAATATGCTCTTTTACAGATAGCTCAAAATAAACCTTGT
The DNA here is from genome assembly GCA_964642985.1 of uncultured Sulfurimonas sp. Taxonomy (GTDB): domain Bacteria; phylum Campylobacterota; class Campylobacteria; order Campylobacterales; family Sulfurimonadaceae; genus Sulfurimonas. The sequence goes on along the minus strand of CAZXSD010000035.1, from coordinate 5,201 downwards.
ACAGCATTAGCAGATGATATACTCAATTTTAAACAAGAAACTATATACGATATAAATATCTCAATATTATATATTTATGATTCAGATATTGATTGTACTGATAATGGAGGAACACTTTATACTGTTGTCCAAACAGCTGAACAAAGTGGTTCTGCTATCATCGAAGTAACTGTTAGTGTTACCGATAAGACAATTACAAGTGAACCTATTAGATTTTTTAGAAGAACTCTTCAAAAATTATAATAACTCAAAACTTTTAATGCTATAATTTTTTTTCAATTTAATTATACAAGGATTTATTATGAACATCTCTTTAACAGGTAGACAATTAGAACTTACTGACGCTATTAAAGCGCACATGAATTCATCTATCGAGACACTTAACAAATATAATATGGATATTATTTCTGTGAATGTTATAGCATCTACACAAACTAAAAAAGGTAAAGAACACTTAGTCGTTGAGTTTGTTATCAATCTTGCACATAAAAACTCTATTGTTATTAAACAAAATGATAGTGATTTATATACTGCTATCGATATAGCAACTTCTCGTGCTCAAAAAGCGATGCGTCGTATTCACGATAAAGAGAGTGGACATCATAAAGTAGGTATCAATGAAGTAAAAGCTAAAGAGGTAAATATTAAAGAAGAAGCTGAAGCGATGGAAGATGAAATCGTTCCTGTTTCTTTAGAACTATACAAACCTCGTGAAGTTGAAGATGTTTTAAGTGATTTAAAAGATAGTGATAAAATATTTGAAATTTTTATAGACCATGATGGAAAAACTCGTGTTTTACATAAAAGAAATGATGGGAAATTTGGTCTTTATTAAAAATTTAAAATCTTAGCACTTTTTTAAGTGTTAGGGTTTCATATCATAAAATCAACTCTTTTTACTCTTAATAATTTTCAAAACACTCTGCATTAATTCATTTAACTTTTTATCTTCTATCTCAAATTTAATATTACCACTTGCTCTCTCTTTATCTGCAATTTATATGTATCTGTAGACAACAATCATAAAACTATATTGTCTCTAATAACATTTTATAAAATAAAAATTCCTAAAAAAATAAAAGTAAAATATCAAGATTTAGCTATAATACAGTAATGAAAATAATATTAATTACGCTATTACTATCAACTCTACTCCTCAATGCAAAGGATATACAAATGAATATTTATGATTTTAATGTAGTAACTATTGATGAAAAAGAACTCTCTTTAAGTCAATATAAAAATAAAGTTTTACTTATAGTTAATGTAGCAAGTGAGTGTGGATTTACCTCTCAATATGCAGGACTAGAAAAGCTTTATCAAAAATATAAGAAGCAAGATTTTATGATACTTGCCTTTCCATCCAATCAGTTTGCAAATCAAGAACCTGCAAATAATAAAGAAATAAAGTTTTTTTGTTATGAAAATTATGATGTTCATTTTGATATGTTTGCAAAAGTAAATGTAAATGGAGATGAAGCAATACCTTTATATAAATACCTTAAACAAGAACAGGGTGGTTTTTTAGGAATGGACTTTATAAAATGGAACTTTACAAAATTTCTTATAGATAGAAATGGAAATGTTGTGGATAGATATGCTCCCTCAACAAAACCTCAAAATATTTCATCAGATATAGAGAAAATATTATGAAAATATTATTAAGTTTTTTCATTGTTTTTTTATTTATTGGATGTAGTGATAAAAATGATACAACATACACTTATACTCCCGCTGATATAATAGAGGAGGAAGAGGAGGAATGTATTCCTCAACTTGTTGCTGGTGATAGTAGTCCAAATAATAATAATTATGACGATGATGATGATGACAATGCATATGCTATGCCTGAAAGAAATAAGGATGAAGAGGAAGATGATCAAGCTGAGAATACTGCACCTATCGCTTATACGCAATATGGTGATGTAAATATTACTACTGATTGTCTTATTTATCCACTCGTAACTGCTGTTTCGGCTCAAAGACTTGCTTCTATTGTTCCTCCAACCTCTACACTAATGAGAATGCAAACACGAACGATGCCATCTCCCTATATCGGACAATATAAAATAGAGATGGGTGCTTATGCCATTCGTGAAGAACGTATCTATTTAGGGGAAGGTTTTTTTGTATTTGCATTTATAATGCCAGATAATGAAACAACAGGAAAATATAGACTTATAAGCCCTCCAAATAAATCTGGAATGATAGAAGTAACATTTGTCGAAGATAGAACAACAGAGTTAAAGATGGAGGGAAAAATGATAAATGCTGAGATATATACAAATGAAGACCAAAATGAAACATATACACTTTCTCTTAATTTTTCTACAACTATTTTAGATACAAGGTATGCACAATGATAAAATCTCTTATAAAAATCTCACTATTCGCTCTACTTTTGACTGGATGTGGTGGTGGTGCTGGAGAACAATCTGTTATTCCAACAACGTACCAACAACTAGGAGGAGGAAATCTAATAATAGATGGTGTTCCCTATCCTGTTGTTACTCTTCAACCAAGAGATTCAGGAGCTTTTTCTACTCCAGATTTTGTAAAAGTTTATCCTAATAGTGAAGAGAGTGATTATCTTATCCAAATTCCAGCTTATACTATGGTTAATGGTGTTCCAGACCTCAATAAACCAAAAATATTAATTAAATTTTATATTATGCACTATATGCCACACATGATGGTCCAAATGGGTTATATGTCATCATTAAATTATAATCACGCTAGACAAGACTCTTGGAATTGGAATCCAGATGGAACACGTGGTGCTCCTATTCCAAATGACTATGGTCATGATGTTGTCTATCCACCAAATAGAGGTGCTACTGTTATGCTAATGGAATCAAGTCATGATGCTTGGGGAAATCCAACATATAAAGGTGCTGTTATCAATGGCGAATTTTTTGTAGACCCTGAAAAGACAGATGTTAATGACTCAACAGTTATGATTACCTTTGAATTTCAAACAATGCTAATGAATAAAGATGACCATTAATATTTTAAAATTTAAATCTTGTCGTTACAGTAGCTTTTGTAGAATTAAAGTTTTGAGCCGTTTCATGTCCTATATTTAAACCAAATTCTAACTTTTTATTTCTTGCTTTATATAGCAATCCTGTACTATATGATTGAAAACTATTATCTATTTCTAGTCCTTCTGTTGAAAAACTAAGTTCTGAATCTCGAAAATGAGATATAGCATTTGAAGTTCTATCTCCAAAATCTTTTTTATAGGATACTGCTACTTCAAAATTAAGTTCACTTCCTGATTTAAGGTTAATATTTTGAGAAAGTTTTAAACCTAAAGATATATTATTTTTTACCATATCTTTATTTGAAACTCTTAAATTTAAATTACCTGCTCCTTTTTCAGTATAAACATCTGTAGATATAATAGATGTAGATAATTTACTATAAGGTGTCACCATAAAGTTACCAAATTCATAATTTGTTCCTACTGAAAATGTTAAATTAGTAAAAGATGTATCATACTCTGCAGTAGCTGTTCTTTTAACATCACCTAAAGGAATATCCCTTGTTCCACTATTTTTATTTATACCCTTTAACAGATATGCTTCAATATAAGAACTCTCTGAATGTTTTAATAGATATAAAAAAAGTTGTGTTGAAAAAACTGTAGTCTCAGCATTAACAGCTTCATTTTTACTCTCAATATGACCTGAACCAAGTAATATACCTGCTCCATACTTCGTTTGAGTATTAATATTTTTATCTAAACCAATAACTATACCTAAATTAGATGACTTATATCCATAAATATTATTTACACTAAGATGCTCAGAACTTACTATATAAGGTTTTGTCCAAAAGTAAGAATTATCTTTTTCCTTAGCTATTCTTTGTTCATATAAGTGTCCATCTAATATATTAGAACTAGCATTGAGTAAATCTGTAGCCGTAATAGAAGAGATAGAAACCAAAGGAGCCATATTTTGAATAACATTATAAATTTCATCTACTTTTAAATCAAAATTTAAAATTTGATAGAGGTCTTCATCTTTTTTAGAGTGTATACTCCAAGCAAGACTTGTATACATATCTCTATTTTTATCATCATTACCAAAACCAAAATAGTTTGCATCTGCTATCGTTTTATAAACAGAGATATTATGATCACTTTTTTCAACAATATAAATATTAATATTCCCTTGATTTGGTAAAGCAAGTGTTTTATAATTTAAATACTCATCTTTTGCATCAATCAATATATAATCAAAGTTTCCATTATCAACTAAAGCTATATTCTCAATATTTATATCTTGATTTGTACTAATAAAACCACTATCTGTAATATTAAGTTGATTTATATCAATTTTACTTCTACCCTCAGAGACGATATATGCACCATCAGTTAAATTTATTGTTGAACTATTTATATCTAATTCTGAATTAATACCACTAATAAAAATTCCTGCATTTTTCCCCATAAAAGATGCTTCCCTAAACATAGAAATTTTTCCCTTACCATCTCCTATAATATTAGCATTATCATTTAGGAATAAATTATTCTGAATAACCATATTCCCATTACTAATTTTTAAAATAGCTGAATCTTTAGCATTATAATTTCCCTCTATTTTTAAATCTCCACTATCTGTAAAAATATATGAATTTCCCTCTAATGTTGCATCAGTTTCTACTAATAATGAACCCTTTGAATATAGAAATCCATTATCTTTTAATGTAGCTTTTTGTACTGTAAGAGAAGTTCCCTCTTTTTCTGTATAGACAAATCCATCTCCGCTTATCTCCACATCTCCTAAACTTACATCTCCATCACTTGAACCTATATTTGCTTTATCTTTTAGTATTACTGTATCTGCTATTACACTTTCAACACCTGCAATATAGGAACTTCCCTCTAAGATAGTATCAGTATTTACTAACAGTGAACCCTTTGAATAGAAAAATCCATTATCTTTTAATGTAGCCTTTTGTACTGTAAGAGAAGTTCCCTCTTTTTCTGTATAAACAAATCCATCTCCGCTTATCTCCACATCTCCTAAACTTACATCTCCATCACTTGAACCTATATTTGCTTTATCTTTTAGTATTACTGTATCTGCTATTACACTTTCAACACCTGCAATATAGGAACTTCCCTCTAAGATAGTATCAGTATTTACTAACAGTGAACCCTTTGAATAGAGAAACCCATTATCTTTTAA
>CAZXSD010000034.1:17182-21564 GCA_964642985.1 uncultured Sulfurimonas sp. | reverse complement strand
TCTATTAGATGAAGTGTCTATGCCATTTAGTGGTAAAGAGCAAAACTATACAAACTCTATACAGATTGCACCTTTATCTATTCGAACATCTGGAAATATAAATTATTTTGTTAAGTTGAAAGATATTTATACTAATGAAACTGTTATGGATTTTTTTATTCATGGTGGTAATTCCATTACAACAAAAGTTCCTCTTGGAAGCTATAAAATTGTTTATGCTAGTGGAAATAAATGGTATGGAAAAGAACATTTATTTAGTAAAAAAACTGCTTACAGTAAAACAGATGAAACTTTTAATTTTACTCAAAATTATAATGGTATTAATGGCTATACAATTACCTTATATACAGTTGCAAATGGAAATTTAACTACATCTCGTTTAAATCCATCAGATTTTTAGTTGATTCATATTCGCCACGAATAGATTTAATAATTTATTCGTGGTTTTATTTAAACTTTTTTAAAAACTCTCCAAAATAACCCTAGCCAACTTCAAAGCTTTAGCGCGATGAGACAGATCTTTTTTGACATCTTCATCAAGCTCCCCTAATGTTTTATCATATCCCTCTGGTATAAACATAGGGTCATATCCAAAACCACTATCACCTTTTGCTTCTGCATAAGCAGTTCCGTGCATCCAACCGTGAACAACTTGCTCTGTATCTTTTGTAACTATCGCTATCGCTACGGTATAGTGAGCAGGAGAACTCTTTATACCTTTTTCTTTTATATCTTCTATAAGTTTATAAAGATTGTCTTTATCACTAGCATTAGCCCCAGCATGTCTTGCACTATAAATACCTGGTTTTCCATCAAGAATATCTACACTAATCCCACTATCATCAGCAATAACAATAATATTTTCATCATCTAAAGCTTTAAAAACAGCTCTTGCTTTTATGAGTGCGTTCTCTTTAAAGGTATCTCCATCTTCAATTATCTCAAACTCTTTGATTAATTCACTGTATGCAACGACTTCATACTCACTCCATAATGCTTTTATCTCTCTTACTTTACCTTTATTAGATGTAGCTAAAACTAATTTCATTTTTAATTCCTTATAGTATATGTAAATAATATTTGATATATAATTTCGTAATTATACTCAAATTACAAAGGTTATATATGTTTAAAAAAGTTTTCCCCCTTTCGGCGATACTATCCCTTAGATTTTTAGGTCTATTCTTAGTTCTGCCTGTTATCTCTATTTTTGCACTTGATTTAGAGGGTTCTACTCCTCTTTTAGTAGGTGTTGTTGTTGGTGGTTATGCACTAACTCAAGCTATTTTTCAAGTTCCATTTGGGACTATGAGTGATAAAATAGGTCGTAAACCTACAATATTGGTTGGGCTTCTTATCTTTTTAGTTGGTTCTATTATATGTGCTTACTCAACGGATATTTATACACTTATGTTAGGGCGTTTCTTACAAGGTGCTGGAGCTATCGGTTCTGTTATTACTGCGATGATTTCTGATTTAGTTGAAGAGGAGATTCGTGGTAAAGCGATGGCTATAATGGGTGGTTCTATCGCTATGAGTTTTGCTCTTGCTATGGGTCTTGGTCCTGTTATTGGTGCTTCTTATGGTGTTGAGACACTATTTTTAATTACTGGTGCTTTAACTGTTTTAGCTATCGTAATTTTATTTACAAAAGTACCAACTCCTCCACGAATAAAACATATTTATCACGGAAAAGTAACAACTCGTGATATTTTAAAAGACTCAAACCTTTTAAATATGATAATTATAAATGCGATGCAAAAAGGTCTTATGACTATGGCATTTGTACTTATTCCTATTATTTTAACAAATGATGCATTTGCTTGGGAAAAATCTGACCTTTATATGGCATATCTTCCAGCGATGATTTTAGGTCTTATAGCTATGGGTCCTGCTGCTGTTTTTGGAGAGAAATATAACAAACCAAAAGAGATATTTTTAGTTTCAATAGTTTTCTTTATCTTTTCATTTTTAATAATGGGACTTACAAATTCTAGTATAGTTTTCATCGTTGGTGTTGCTCTATTTTTTATCGCATTTAATATGATGGAACCACTTGTTCAATCTATGATAACTAAATTTGCAAAAGTACATCAAAAGGGTACTGCGCTTGGTATCTCTAATTCTATCGCTTATTTCTCTACATTTTTAGGGGGAACATTTGCTGGTTTAATGTTAGATATTAGTGACAGAGAAACTATCGGTATTACGGTTGCTGTTATAACTACTTTATGGTTATTATGGACTTTAAGACTTACAAATCCTATCAAATATTCACACCTTTATTTACCTCAATCAGAAGTAAATATTGAAAAACTAACAGCACTCGAAAATGAACATATTGCAGAGTGGTATATTAATGAAACTGAAGATATTGTGGTTGTTAAGTTTGTTAAAGATGCTATGGAAGAGGAAGAGTTGAAAGGTAAAATTAGTATTTAAAACTCAGCTATATCTTTTTAACAACCTTAGCTATTACGGTTAATTCGTAAGAATTAATTTGTTATAATTCTTTTACAAACAAACTTATTTGAAATCTGTGAAGCGATAAAAGCTTTATTAATATTAGGAGATTAATTACCTTCTAACATTTTTTTAGGAATATATAAATTTTGCCAACCCTCCTAAGCTCTTTCTACTTCTTCTACTTCGGAATAGTAGGTATATACGTTATCTTTATTCCAAAAGTATTAATGATGCTAAACTACTCTAGTAGTGAGATAGGCATCATCTTTACCGCAGCGCCCTTAGTCCGATTTTTACTTCCTTTTATCTTTACCATAGGTTTTAAACTCACAAAAAAACTTTTTAATCTTTCTCTAGTTATTATGCTAGGAAGTGCTTTATCTTTTTATCTTTCTTTAGATAACTTCTATGCTCTTTTTATCTCAAATATAGGTTTAGGGATAGGAATGGGTTTAATTTTACCCTATATCGAAGTGATAGCACTTGAAGTGATAGGCAAAGAAAGGTATGGAAAGATAAGACTTTTTGGTTCTCTTGGATTTATATTAGTTGCTCTCATCTTAGTTCAATTTTTATCATCGCCAGAGATAGCTCTTTTTTATCTTCTCACTTTTAGTTTTATTACAGCTATTTTTGCGTTTATTATTACCAAATATACTCATACTATGCAAAAAGAAAAAGAAAATATTAAAAATGATATTCAACTCTTAAAACATTGGAAACTTTGGCTAGGATTGACTCTTATGCAGGTAAGTTTTGGGGCATTTTATAACTTTTTTACTATCTATGAAACAGCTCACGGAATAAGTTTAGATATGACTATAAATCTGTGGGTATTTGGAGTATTAGTTGAGATGATAATGCTTTACTTTCAAGGAAGATTATTAAAATTTGATTTACTCTTATTTTTAAAAATTACTATATTTTCAGCAGTTATTAGATGGTTTCTCGTGTATCTTTATCCACAAAATTTACAAATCCTATTTTTTACACAATCTCTTCATGCTTTAAGTTTTGCACTTTTTTATTCATCTGCAATTATGTATCTGCATCAACTTTATTCAAATAAAGTTTTAGCACAGCAGTTTTATTCAGGAATTACATTTGGACTTGGGGGTTTAGTAGGGGCTTTTAGTTTTGGATATATTTATGAATACTATCCATCGTATATATTCTTAGTAGCTTCTTTTGTAACATTTTTAGCATTTTACTTTATTCATTTATGGGATAGGAGTGAAAAACACTCCTAAACTCATCTACTTAGAACTATATGAAATAGAAAAACTAGCATTATATGATTTTGTTTTTTGTCTATTCATAACTTGAAACTCTGAAACTATTGCACTAAATGTGATACCATTTTGATCTTGGGATATAGCTACAGTAGCATATACATTATTTTTAGCTGAATTTGTTAAAACATTCGATTCTACTTTATACATACCTGATGTATTTAAACTTGGGACTGTAATTACAAAAGTAAATATCCCATCCTCTTTTTTCAAAATATCATCTGTAATAGCATAACTTGTAATAGAAATTGTATATGATCCATCTCCAACAGAAGTAAATGATGGCTCTTCTACTCTTTCTTGAATATTATCTTTCACTACTTCAAAAGCATAATTTTTATTATTTAAACTTACACTTGTCATTCCTAATTTCTCATAAGTGAGTGTTTCACTGCCTGTGTATTCTTCATAACTTGAGAAATCAGTATCAGAATTTTTTACATTCATATCTGCATCAGGTTGATTTACTTCTTCAACTAATTCTGTTGATTCTGTTTGTCTAGTATCTGAGCTTTCATCTGCTAAATCATTATCATCCAAATCATTATCATCCAAATCATCATCATCTGAATCATCATCATCTGAATCATCATCATCTGAATCATCATCATCTGAATCATCATC
>CAZXSD010000034.1:0-17082 GCA_964642985.1 uncultured Sulfurimonas sp. | reverse complement strand
ATCATCATCACCCGAACCACCATAATCCGAACCACCATCATCATCTGAATCATCATCACCCGAACCACCATAATCCGAACCACCATAATCCGAACCATCATCATCATCATCATCATCATCATTATCATCATCATCATCTGAATCATCATCTGAACCACCATAATTTGCATCATCACTCTTTCTAATAACAATTTTTTTAGTTTCATCTAAACCAGCAATATCATAAAGCTTTAAATCTTCTGCAAATGATGTTACTGATTCATTTGATATATAAGAGTGATCAGAAGAAGGAACATCAGAAGAAGGAAGATCATAAGAAGTACCATCATCATAAGAAGTATTATCAGGAGATGTACTTGTTGTATTAGCCCCACAAGCACTAAACATTATAACTATTATAGATAAAACAAAATATGTCAAGATATTATTTTTCATTTTTCATCACCTTTTGTGAAATTTTATTTAAATTAAATATGTTTAGACAATTATAATACTTTTCATTTAAACAAAACCTTAAAGAAAATTAAGATTTTTTCAAATAACAAGTTAAAATATGAATTTTAACACCATTTACACGACCCTCAATATGTTTATCATCATTTGAAACAAGACCTATATTTCTTACAGCAGTTCCACGCTTTGCCACAAAACCTGTCCCTTTTACATCTAAATCTTTTGTAATAACAACCGTATCACCAGCTTGAAGTGTAACACCATTGGCATCTTTATAAACGAGTTTTTCACTGTTATCTATTCCAGCTTCAGCCCATGCTTTTACCTCATCTTCCATATAGATCATATCTACTAAATCTTGACGACCTAAAGAGTTTAAAAGTCTATAACTTAATACAGCTACAGCAGGAACTTCGCTCCACATAGAATCATTTAAACAGTTAAAATGGTTTTCATCTAACTCTTCACTCTCTATTTGAGCTTTACAGTTTGCACAGATATATACAGATTGTTCATCACTACCATCTGATGGTTTTACTTCAAAAGCTCCTAAATCTTCACTACTTCCACACAATTCACAAACACCATTACTTCTTATCTCTAAACTCATATCTTTTATCCTTATTGTAAATGTTTAATATCAAAATAGAAGAAAATTAAAAATATAATCTCTTAACTCTTCTATATATAAAAATCCTAAAAATAAAAAAGCTATAATAACTATCATCTCAATAGCTTTTCTTTTTGTTATACTATTTTTTAATTTTTTCAGTATAAATGCAGATAAAATAAAAAACTGAAAATACACTATCCCTTTTATAAACTCATCATATATATAAAAGTTTAATAGACTAAATAGTAATAATAAAAAAGTAGATAAAGAGAGGAGAACTTTTAAAAATGTCTCCTCTTCATAAAACTTACTTATCATTAAACTCTATTAAATCCGTTGATTGTTTATTCTCATTTTTTATATTATCAAACGCTTTTTGAGCATCCTCTTCAACATAATTTCTACACTCTTCAGGCATTGTTGCATGAGGGTCTGATGCTATGCTTTCACACATTGCTGCATTAATTCTAAAATGAGAGCATCCACTCAAAAAAATTACTAATATTATAGATAGTTTCCACATTATAGATCCTTTTCACTATTTTTAATGATAAGGTCTAAATATTTTTTAGGAGTAACTTTCATCATCTCTTGCGCTAACCAACGAATCTGAAAATAAGCAGCTCCACTATCACGTAAAGTAAAATAGTTCTTTAAACTTCTAAGATTAAATGTAACTACCATATCAACTTTTACATTATCCGATATTATATGTTTAAAAGCATCACCAACATTACGTTTCTTTTTACCAGCTTCAAGTACAAAAAAGAGAGCTTCAGCATCTCCTTTATACTCCTCTATAAAATTGATAGAACTTTTAGCAATAGCGATAGAATGAAAATCTTCAACAGCTTTTGATTGATAGTCCAATTTATCATAAATAGTACCTATCTCTATTTTATTATACTCTACATCTGTTGTTACAAACATATCAAAGGATATTATTTTTTTTATAAAAAACTCTCTATCTCCACCATGTTTTGCAGCAACAAAAGCATTTATAATAGAACTCATAGTGTAACGTGTACTTCTTACACTAATAGCTTGAATACGATGACGAGCATGTTCTTGTAAAACACCACGAGAGATTCCACGAATTAAAAAACTAAGATTTGCATGTTCTAAAATAGAATGATGAAAATATGTCCAAGCTAAATCATCTAATAAAGATGAATCATCAATAGAGTTTAACTCATCACACATATCACTATTTGGCATATCTTTTTCTATATTTTGAATAATCTCATTTTCACTACTAGAAAATGAATCATAACAAGTTCTCGCAGCAGTTTCAGCAACACCTATTCCTGTATCTTGAAGTAATACTACTTCTGGTTGTGAGTATTCTATACCATAAATATTTTGCATCATATCTCCTTCAATTTTTTCATAAATCTATTTTTGAATTCCATCTAAAATAGGTACAAAATCACAATATTCTAACTCTGTTTCTTCGATTTTATTATCTATTTTTGTATAACGCATTATTACCTGCTTCATTCCTTTTTGAACAGGAGCAACTAAAATACCCCCTTCACTAAGTTGGTCAAAAATTTTTTGAGGTATCTCTTTTGCCATCGCTGAAAATAAAATTCTATCATAAGGAGCATACTGTTTCCAACCATTTTGACCATCTTCTGTTCTTGTATGAACATTACTAATACCCAATCCACGAAAACGTTGTTTTGCTTCTAGCATTAAAGGTTCAATTCTCTCAATAGTAAAAACACCACGAAATAGATGAGATAATACAGCTGCTTGATAACCACTACCACACCCTATCTCTAAAACTCTATCTGCTCCCTTTGGCTCTAAATATTGCGTCATTTTTGCAACAGTTAAAGGAGAACTTATATATTGTGCTGAACCTATAGGAAGAGCATCTAGTTTATAGGCATTATGTTTAAAACCAACAGGAACAAACTCTTCTCTATCTGTTTTGGCTATCGCTTGTTGAATCTCGAGAGTAATTTCAAATTTTTTAGCACACTCTTGGGCTAATTTTGCTGTTCTTGTTGCTGTAATTCTATCCATAAAAAATCCATATATAAAAGTTTATCTTTTAGAATTTTACCATAAAGTAAAATATTTTAAGCATCTTTAATTTTTGTAATTAACTCACGAGATTTTTCTAAAGCTTTTTCAACCTCATCAAAAACAAGAGCAACTGCTAAACGACGACCTTTATGAGCTTCTGGTTTTGAAAATACTCTTACAAAAGAGTTGTCTGTAAATAAAGAATCATCAACATCAACAACTGGAGCAAAATTATGAGCCTCTGATTTAAATGCAGCTGATGCACCATCACCATAAAAAGTAAATCCTAAAGGAAGACCTAAAACAGCTCTTAGATGTAGTGCGAACTCACTTTGAGATTGAGTTATTAAAGTTACCATTCCTGTATCGTGTGGACGTGGAGAAACTTCACTAAAATATACTTCATCACCTTTAATAAAAAGCTCAACACCAAAAAGACCTTGACCACCTAAACCATCAGTAATAATCTTAGCCATCTCTTGAGATTTTTTAAGTGCAATTTCACTCATCTGAGCAGGTTGCCATGAAAATAGATAATCACCATCACGTTGCTCATGCCCAATAGGTTCACAATAAACAGTCTCTTTACCATTACGAGCAGTTAGCATTGTAATCTCATAATCAAAATCAACAAACGCTTCAACTATCAACTCACTAGCATCACCACGAGCCTCTTTAGCCATCTCCCAAGAGTTAGGAATATCACTCTCACTTCTAGCAACAGATTGACCATGACCAGATGAACTCATAACAGGTTTAATCACACAAGGAAAACCAAGCTCTTTAGCAGCTTCTAACATTCCATTTTCAGTTGTAACAAATTTGTAAGGACCTGTTTTAAGATCTAACTCTTCTGCTGCAAATGAACGAATTTTTTTTCTGTTCATAGTTTTACTAACTGCATCTGCATTTGGAATAATGTTAAATCCCTCTTTTTCTGCATCAAAAAGAGCTTCTATAGAGATAGCTTCAATTTCAGGTAAGATATAATCTGGCTTTTCACGACGAATAATCTCTAAAAGAGCCTCTCTATCTTGCATATTTACAACATAACTTCTGTGTGCTACATGATGAGCAGGAGCATTTTCATATCTATCTACTGCGATAGTCTCAAGACCTAAACGCTGTGCTTCTATGATTACTTCTTTACCTAGTTCACCAGAACCTAGTAACATTATTTTTTTGGAGTTTGATTTTAATGGAGCGGAGAATTGCATTGATAATTCCTTCAATATTTATGAAGGAATTATATCAAAAATGAGTTAATTTATCGTTTTAGACCGATAAGTGTTTCTAAAAGCTGATCAGATGTCGTAATCGTTTTTCCATTAGCTTGAAAACCACGCTGAATAATAATCAGTTGAGTTAATGATTTAGACAAATCTACATTAGAGGCTTCAAGTGCATTACTTTGAATAAAGCCACGTCCTGAAGTTGCTGCAGTTCCTATAATAGGTCCACCAGAGTTAGATGTTTGAATATATACACTTCCTCCCTCACTTGATAAACCAGAATTATTTGTAAATTTAGCCATAGCAACTTGAGCTAACCCAAATGACTTACCATTTGAAAATGAACCAACAACCGTACCACTTTGATCAACTCTAACACCTATTAAATCACCACCTTGATAACCATCTTGAGATATTTGTGATGTAGAAGAGATACTATCAAAACTTGTCATACCATCAAATGCACTAGAACTACCAAAATCTAAGCTTATCTGTTGATCTGGAGAAGACCCATTATTTGCTGAAAATGAGATCGTTGCAGGATCAAAATTAAAAAGAGAACCATCATTCTTAAAACTTACTGAACCATATCTTTCATTAAGTGGTAAGACTGTATTTACAGTTGATGGTAATGGAACTGATATTTTCATATCCCAAGTACTACCCACCTCTAAATCTAATTCAGTCTTTCTAAAATCCATCTTTACAGTATGTTTTGAACCTAATGAATCAAATACATCTATTGAACTTGTATGTGTAGCAGCATTAAAACCTTGTGAATATGCTGAACCAACAGAACCCGCTTCTAATGAAGAGTTTAATGATGACATACTTTCTGTGAATTTACTGTTTTCTGTAACACCCGTTGCTCTATACGATGTTATTTTCATATCTAAATTATAAGATTCTGCACTACCACCTGGGTTTTTTATCTCAAATTTACCATCTTTATTAACACTAACTTCTATATTATTATTTGTACCATTTCCATCTGGATCACGAGCTTGAATCTCCATCGCTTCTCTAAGATCTGCCATAGTAGTAAATGTTTTAGGTCCATTTACAGCTTTAGCCGAAGATGCTGGATCATACTGATAACTATAGGCTGTTACGACATCTCCAGCGACTAAACCACTTCCTCCAGCTACAGTTGTTAATCTAATATTATGTGATGAAGATACACCACCATTAGTATTTGTTAAATTAATTTTATTATTAGTTAAATCATAATTTGCTGTTATACCTGTCTCTGAGCGTTGAGCATTAATAGCAGCTACATATCTAGCTGCATTTGTAGCTTCACTGTTTGCTGCATCTCCACCTTGTGTTGTAATCTGCTTTGTTGTTCCATCATCAAGAGTAAAAGTAATGTCTAGTTCAGCTGCACCAGCTGCCACTGCACCACCATCCTCTTTTGTTGAATTTACAAATGAAACCCAAACACCTTGATCTTTTTGCAATGAGAATGCTTCTCCTCTTTCATTGAAAAGAACTCCTAAATTACCAGATTCAATAGGCATTCCACTCTCATCAGTAGCTGTTTTCATAGGGTCACTAGGTATACCACTTGCAACACTATAAGCGGAAGAGAAACTTGTAACTAAAGGACCTGAATTTAGATTTGCTTTTAAAATTACTTCATCTGTTGGATTTGCAGGTGTTGTAAGACCTGGAGCGATACTAATATTTGCCACTGGGCCATTAGCATCGATAGAACCCGAATCTGGATCTCTTAACCATCCTTGTACTATAAATCCATTATTATCCACAAAATTTCCATCTGCATCAAATTGGAAATCTCCTGCTCTACTATATTTTTGTGTAGCTCCTGCATCTGGAGAAAGAATAAAAAAACCATCACCCTGTACAGCTAAATCTGTATTTTTATCAGAACTTTGAATAGATCCTTGTGAAAAAATCCTAGTTGTAGAACTTATTGTAGTTCCTAAACCAACTTGAACAGCATTTTTACCACCTAATCCACCTTCTGGAGCAGTAGCTATCGCTTTAGTTTGTGCTAAAAGATCTGAAAAATTTGCACGAGAATATTTATAACCTGTTGTATTAACATTGGCTATATTATTTGATTCTACATCCATCGCAATTTGATGAGACTGTAGCCCAGATATACCAGAGTAAAGTGATTTTAACATCTTAAATCCTTTAAAAGTCTATTATTATAAATAGTTTAAAGCATTTAGTGTTCCAATTTTTTAAGCATCCATCTCTAAAGCTTTTTGCATCATCTGGTCAGCAGTAGATATAACCTTAGAATTTGAATCAAATGAACGTTGTAATACAATTAATTCTGTAAGAGATTGCGATAATTGTACATTAGAACCCTCTAAATTATAATTTAATATTTCACTTCCTAAAATATTCTTACCCTCTGCATCTTTATAAAATAGTGGATTTCCACTATTTGAACTTGAGCTATATTTTGTGCTAGAGATTTGGTCTAAACCTTGATCATTTTGAAAATGAAAAAGTGCAATTTTACCGACACTGCTTTGTTCACCATTTGTAAAACTTGCTATAACCTCTGCATTTTTACTTATATCATATCCAACTAACTCTCCACCAACCTTACCATCAGATAAACTTGTTACGGGGACACCCGAACTATTAGAGATAATACCATCGAAACCTTGACCAAAATCTATACTAACATCTGAACCATTGTTATTTATCGTTGCTAAAGTTGATGAAGTTAAACCACCTTTTTCATCAAATTCAACAATGCCATTTTGAGTATCATAGGTAGTTATACCATCAGAACTTTGAGAAGAAGCCTTTACATTCCATTGCATACCAGGTAAAACCTGTGGGTCAATTTTTGTAAACTCTAATTTTAAAAAATTTTGATTATTTTCACTATCTATAATTGATGCAGTAAATATATTTCGAGCTTCAACACTTACCTCTAAACTTCCAGAAAATTTTGTATTAGTTGTAACCTCTGGAGGGTAACTTAAACTCTTAGGAAAACGTAATTTTTCTTGTGCAATAACTTCTCCAAGTGGTGTTTCTTCAACTTGCTGAGTTAATGCTAAACCATCTATATTTCCTGCCATTGTTCCTAGAACATACATTCCATCAGTAGTTGTTAAATCACCTTGAGCATCAAATGTAAAATCACCTGCACGTGTATATAATATTTGGTTATTTCCATTATCAACACCAAACCAACCATTACCATCTATCGCTAAATCTGTACTATTTTCACTTAATTTTAGTGAACCAACACCACTCATCATTGAAGTAGAATTTACAACAGTTCCTATACCTATCGAATTAGTGGCACTATTTCCTATAGAATTAATAGCCTCTTCAAAAAGTGAAGAGAATTCTACATTTGTTCCTCTAAATCCTGTTGTGCTAATATTTGCTATATTGTTAGATGTTACATCTATCGCTGTTTGATTTGATTTTATTCCCGATAGACCTGTATAAAAAGCTTGTGTCATCATAATAATATCCTCTAAAATATCTCTGCAATACTTTCAATCGGTACATAACTTGAACCAACTTTTGCTAATGCTTTTCCATCATCAAACTTAATAGATTCTATTGGATAAGTACCTAGTTTAGTTGTTTGTGCTTGTCCATCTGGGTCTGTATAGTTTGAAGACACTGCATATATAGCAGAATCAAGTATATTTCCTGCATTGTCTGTTCCATCCCAAGTGAATTGATATACTCCAGCTGAACTTGCTTCTAAGTTAAGTGTTTTAACTACATTACCATTTGTATCAGTAATACTCACGCTACCCTGCTCTATCGCCTGTGGAAAATAAATTTCAAATGTTGAACTACTTCCTTCATTATGAGCAATAGAATCGCTTCCAAGATTTGCCATTTTACCAATAGCTGCAATAGAAGAAAACTCTTGTGATGCACCTAATGTTGCAGATAAACTTGATAAAGATGTATTTGTATTTTCTGCCGATTCTAAAGATGCTAATTGTGATGTTTGTGTCAAAATTGTTGCCGTATCGGTTGGTTCAGTTGGGTCTTGATGTTGAAGCTCTACTAATAATAAAGTCATAAAATCATCTTTCCCTAGTACACTTTTATCTTTTGTTGTTACTGGAGCTGTATATTCTGATGCAATCGCTGCATTTTCACCTGTTGATGTAATCATTTAAAATCCTTTTTATGCATAGCTTGGAACTATTATCTCTAAAGAGCTTAATATCTCTTCATTTTGGTCTTCATTCTCAAAGTAATTGTACTCATCTTTAGCCTGTTGTTGCTCTTGTTGAGTATGCCCCTCTTGCCCTGATCCATTTGATTCTGTACCTTGAGAGGAGTTATTAAAGTTTATAGTAGCATTATTTATTCCAGAACTGTTTAACTGTATTCTTAATTCATTAATATTCATCGCTAATGTATTAATTGCACTATTATTTGAACTGATATTTACATGAAGTTTTTTTCCACGCTGTACTACTGTTAAATCTACTTCACCTAATCTTTGTGGATTAAGTTGTACTTTTATTCTTGTAAATGGAGATTTATAATCATCTATCGCTGTTTTTACATCTGAAGAAAGATATTTCATCATCTGTTTTGCTTCATTTAATTTTATCTCAAAATTATCTATTTTATGAATAACTGCTGTTTCACTTTTTACAATTTGAGTTGCATCTTTACTCTTGTTACTCTCTCTTTTACTATTAAGAAGTGCCTCTAATCTTTGTGTTACATTTTCTATCGGTACACTCTGAGATGTTATTGTTTGAGTAACTGGTGTTTGAAGCATAGTCTGTTGCAGTTTTTCTGTTTTAACTGTTTTCACATCTTTTTGAATATCAAACTGTTTTATATCTTCAACTATCTCTAATTTTTTATCAATTTTAATATTCTCTTTTAATTTTTTTTCAGTTACTATATTTATTATAGGTATCTCTTTAAACTCTTCTGTTTTTTCAGGAATTTTACTTTTTATCTGAGTTGAAATATTATCTACACTTTTCTTAGTTTCTACTACAGATTTTAATAACTGCTCTAAACCTACTGAAGTTTCAACTTTCTCTTTAGATTGAACAATTTTAGTCGAGATTTGCTGTGCTGTTACTGGAATTTTTAAAGCCTGTTGTTTCAACTCTTGATTTATATTTTTAACATCTTCTACTGTAATCTTACGAACATCTATTCCTAAACTTTTAGCAAATATATCTAAACCTTTTAATGTTTTTGGAAGTTCCTTCATCTCTGAATTTTTATAAACTTCACTATTTGTGATTTTATGTTTAAGATAGATTTTTGCATCTGCAATTAAAAGCTTCATCTCTTTAGGAGTTATAAGCTCTGTTATTTTCTTTGGTATCGGTTCATCTTGTTTAAAAAGAGTTATTAACTCTTCAATAGGATTTTTAATCTCTTTTATCTCAGTAGTTTGTATATTTTTATTATTATCTTTATTTTCTATACCCTGTAATAATTTTTCTAAATTATCTATATTCTTTGGTTTTATCTCTTTTAATACATTCTCTAAGTTTAATGTTTTTGGTTTTATCTCTTTTATTACCTCTTTTACATTTACAACTTCTACTTTCTTTAACTCTACACTAGGATTTTTAATCTCTTTTATCTCAGTAGTTTGTATATTTTTATTATTATCTTTATTTTCTATACCCTGTAATAATTTTTCTAAATTATCTATATTCTTTGGTTTTATCTCTTTTATTACTTCTTTTACATTTACAACTTCTACTTTCTTTAGCTCTACACTTTGACTTTCTTTACTCTTTATCTCTTTTAATAAATTCTCTAAGTTTAATGTTTTTGGTTTTATCTCTTTTATTACTTCTTTTACATTTACAACTTCTACTTTCTTTAGCTCTACACTTTGACTTTCTTTACTCTTTATCTCTTTTAATAAATTCTCTAAGTTTAATGTTTTTGGTTTTATCTCTTTTATTACTTCTTTTACATTTACAACTTCTACTTTCTTTAGCTCTACACTTTGACTTTCTTTACTCTTTATCTCTTTTTCTGGTATTTGTTTATTTTTTATAAGAAGATTATTAGAAGAGTTTATATCTTTTAAAAGCTCTGAAAATGATATTTTAGGGGGGGTATTTAAAGTTAATAAATTTGGTTTTGAAGATGAGAATTTACTCTCTGTTAAATCTAATGTTATCATTTTATGCTCCTACTATGAATTAGTAAAGCATAAAACATTCCACTATTTAAAAATCTCCCTGTTCTATCTTTAATTCCATTTGAACTTCACACATTCCATTTTGATATGTTGTATCAACAATAATTGCATTTCTTATTAAAGCTTGAACATGTGTTCTCACTATAGACTTTTGTACAGACATATTTTTAACTGTATCTTTACCTTCTATTGTAACACCTTTTACTCTTTCTGCTAAAAGTCTATATGCATCAGCGATAGCTGCTCGTTTTGCTAATGCATAAGCTTGTTGAGCATTAGCAAAAGAGGGTGCTATACCTTGACCTGTTACAGTGATATTTAATGGTATTTCTGCTTTTAGTAAATTTTCAGATGTACCTTCAGATTCAAAATCTGAGATTGTATCCTCATCAGGAAAACCATCTTCTGCAAATGATGCACTACTAAATATAAGAAATAAAAGTAATAAATATTTCATTGTTAATCCTATTATTTAAAATATATATTTAAAGCTAAATTTATAGCCTGCTGTTGTAAAACCTATAGTATCATTCTCTTCTACAGCTTCAAAGTGTTCATATAGATAAGAGCCATTTAAATAGATACTATTAACTATACGATAATCAATACCCATCTGATAACTCATCAATTTTGCATCACTCATCGATAAAGCACTAACCTCCGAATAAAAAGAGAAATCATACACATAATATCGAAGAGCCAAATGTGGAAGAGGTACTATTAACCCTGCATTTATCCAAGAGATAGGTTTTGTTAAATCTCTTTTATCCTCTATTTCAAAATTCCATTTCACTATTTTGATATTTAGACCTATATCTAGTTCTAAGTCACCTGTATAAAAAGATTTTCCAAAAATAGTAAAAATAGTACCTTTTTTTACAAAGTCTTTATAAATAATTGCATTAATCATACTATAGTCTATCGTTGTAGAGATAGCAGAACTAAAATTACCATCTGCAACTGTTACAGATTTATTCAAATCACTATTCATATTTGTTGTCATATTTAGATAACTAATAGAGATACTTGGTATATAATCTTTATGAACATCTACATCTAATGAGAAAAAAGATACTTCTGAAGTTTCATATTTATAATCATCTTCAAAATCTGAAGTTCCTTGAGTATTTTCAATTGTACCTTTTATTTCAGGTAAAAAAAGACCCACTTCCATTTTTGCACTAAATACAGATTCTGCACTTAAATATAATGGAAATATTATAAATAAAAGAGATAAAAATTTTACTGACATTAAACACCCATTTTATTTTTTTACTAAAGAGAATTTTAACATATCTTCCTTAATTTTTTGTATCTTGTTTTCACTTGCTATTATATAATTATAACTATGATTAAAATCATAATTACTCTCTTTTTCACAACTTTCAAGAGCTAGATAAGATGCCTCCGAACTCTTTTGGAAATTTACAATAGCATTTTTATACTCTTTCATATCAAGTTCTTTTTCTGCTGTATAATAAAAACTTACAATATTATTTAAATCTTGTTTACAACTAGCATTTAATAAAACTATTGTAAAAACTAATCCAAACATAATTTTTAACATAATTTTTCTCCTATTTTAACTTTTGAAGTGAACTAAAAGGTGGTACTTTTTTTGATGGTAACATACCTCTATAACACTCTTTTGTAAAATAATCAAAAACAAAAAACCACTTATCTTCATACTTTAAATCATAATTAATCATTACTGCAGGTGATGCAGGTCCATAACTTGAAAGTTTTTCTATAGACTTTTTCTTAACAACATCATCAAAAATCATTGCAACTCTTGTATCATTATAGATACCTCTTCTATAATGTGAAGAGTATCTTGATTGTATGGATAGTGTTTTATTTTTGTTATAAATAGGCTTTTTATCTATTCCTGTTGCGATTAATAGAGTATATCCATCATCAATTTTATCTTGACAAAATTTATTTATAGTTGTCCCTTGAACTGTAACTATTAAATCTTTTTGAGCATAAATATAAAAACCAACATTTGGTTCTATATATTTTAAAGTTAAAATTCTTGTAGAGGCTATTTTAGATTGTAACTCTTTTTGTGGAGAGTATCCAGCCCAAGCTTTTGAAGTTTTATCATAAGCATAGATAAATTTTATATCTTTAAAATCTTTAAAACTTTCCACTATATCTATCCCATCTTTAGGAGTAGCAAAATAGTTCCAGCCTTTATTTATCTTATATCTATTATTTTTTTTAACTGATATTTTATAATTAACTTTATTATTATTAATTAAAATATAGCCATCTTCTTGACATTTTAAACTACTTATATCTAAACTATTTTTAGGGTCTGAAACATTCCAATTATTTTTTGAATAATCCCAAACAATACTATTTTTTTGTGTAACTTTATTCAAATTTTGAGAGTTTGAACCAAGTAGATGATAAGAACTACAATTAGCTTCTAAAGAGATTGCTAAAAATGTTACGAGTGTTATAATTAATTTTTTGTTCATAAAAATTCCTGTTTATAGTTTTTGTGCTGGGCGTATTGTCACGGTGGCATTAGTGTCTAATATAATTGGATCTGTATCAACTTTTCCTATTGCATCATCTGAAGTTAAAAGTGTATATGAATACACTTTATCATCAACCATAATATAAACTATACTATCGACATAAGAATCAGAGTATGTTACTCTAGCCTCTGAGTCATCTATTCCTTTAAAATAGATTGTAGTTGGATTAGCCAAACCACCATTTTTAGGTTCATATACAATTTTAACTATCTCATCAGGATCTGTATCTGTTTCTGATCTTATAGAAATTCCATAATCTATATCTTGATTTTTAACATATTTACAATCAGCTCCATATATTTTACCTAAAATTTGTTCATTGTTTTCACCACTATTAACATCTGATAATTTAATAGAATTTTTTAACATTGGTATATAATTCTGTACTGTAATATCAGAAGCATTCCCTCCACCTAACTTACCTGTTCCATCAACTGCAATAATGTTTAAACTATACGCATCTTGACTTGAAGTTGTTAGTTTATTAATACCAAATCCTGAACATATTGTATAAATATTATCAGTTGTTTTTTCAAATTCTGCTACTTTATTTGTTGCTCGAGATGGTTTATAGTCTGGAATTTGTCCATTAAAGATATAATACCCTGTTACATCATCACTTGACATAATAGTTACAATAGCCCCTTCATCATTTTGACCATTTGTAGCATTAATATCAACTATAGGTGCTGTTGGTTTTGTAAAGTCTATTATTTTATCTGTATCTTCATTTAAAAGATTTGTACCTATACCATCTGAAATATTTATTTTAATTGGATAATCCCATCCACTTAAAATTGGTAATTCATAGGAGCTTATACCTCCAACATAGACATTATTTGTACTTCTATTTGTAAGTTCTACTGCTGTACCATTTATAAGTAATTCAACAATAGAGGAATTATCATAATCACTATCTCCAACTTGAGGTAAACCCTGTATCTCAACCGATATTTGCCCTGAAATATTATTATATGTAGTTCCATCTGTATTAAAATGTGTTGAATATATTGGATTAAAAGTAACTTTTTTTCCTCCATCCTCTTTTATTTTTAATTCATCTGATGTAGCTACTGGCTCTGATTTTGTAACATATACCCAATACCCTGCTGAACTATCTGTACTAAAAAGAGTGTAGTCTTGAGATGATAACCATTGAGATGGTGGTCTTGTTAAATCTATACTCTCCCAACTTACAGAACCATTGGATAAATTTGTTGTACCTCCAACCATAGCTTTCATATCAAATCCAGCTTTTTTAATACTATATAGTGGTCCATCTAAAGCATAGTTTGGTACATTTATAGGGGTAAATTTAAGGTCTGAGGAGAGGTCAGCTGATACAGTTACTAAACTACCTTTCTCAACTGAAGTAACACTATTAAAAGCTAAATCATCTTCATTATTATCTGTATCATCCCAATCCCAAGAGATATCAATAAGATCTGTACTTATAATAGTTATATTATCATCTGTTATACTTACTGTACCCTGCATCTTACTTTTTGATAATGCAGTTTCTACTAATGTTTTAAATTCGGGTAACCAAACACCATCTGTTCCATCTCCTACGGTTGTATTGAACTCAGTATGTGTATAAATAGTCCCATAATTATTTTTTAATTTTAATGTAATTTTAGAACCTGCACCATCTGATGATTCTCCATCTGTAACATCATGTATAATTATATTATTAAGCATAGCCTTTGCATAAGTATCTAAAGAGTAAACACCCTTTACAGCCCCTTTTGCCAAATCATCATCTGTTGTAGCATCTTTAAGTTGATCTGTTGCATTTGATTTATCTATATTTTCTGTTATATCAAATTTACTTGCATTTGTTAAAGATGTAAAAATAACAACTTTTGAGCCTATATTTTCAGCTTTAAGACCATTATTACCATCAATAGCATCTGCATACTCTTCAGCAGTTTGTACTCCATTAACTTCAATTTCACCATCACTACCTGTTCCTGTAACTATCATACTTGAATTAGCATCAATATCTGTATAATCAAATACTCTAGTAAAAGTGTGGTCTCTTAGATAAAATGTTTTATCTGAAGATATTAAAACTTTATCAAGTGAACCATCATAATTTGTATCTATTGCGATAGAAATAAAATCTGCTCCACCAAAATCAGATTTAGTTAAATCAGATGCAACAGTTTGTATATCGGTTTGAATTACAATTGGATCTACACCAATAGCATCATCTACTGTACTTTGCAGATCCATTTTTGCCTCTTTTTGTGATGCTGTACCAGCACCAACTAAAGGCTCTATAATCATTCCATATTCACCATATTTAGAGATAACAGCATTATTCCCAATATCTAAATCTGTAACCTTTATACTATCATCAGTATTTTCTATATCTAAGGGATTAACTGTATAGGGATTATTACCTAATAGGGTTGTTACTCCACCTATTGAATCAGCAGTTATTTCATCTATCATAAAACGTTTATTTGAAATTAAAATTATTTTGTTATTATTAATTATAAAAGCTTTCAAATAAAAATTTTCATCCATATTTCCACTTATTTTAGCCTCTTTGATTGATTGATTTATAGCTAAACAGGAGTTTTTTACATTAGTAAGATTTCCACCTTTAACTGAACTTACTGTAACAAAATTACTTCCTGCTGAATCCCATATTTTCAAACCTCCACCAGCATCTTTTAATTCTAAAATTAAAGCTGTTGATGATTTTTTAATTGTTGAATTTTTTACACTAAAAGATAATAAGTTCCATCCATCTGTTAAGTCATATTCAGCAGTAGATATAGCTGAACTACCCAATACTAAACCAGCTTGTTTATTATCCACAGCATCCATTTGAGCCCAATAAGCCTTACCTTTTTTTAGTTCATCAAAATCATTAGCATCATCACTATTTCTTGTATCAAAGAGTTTCCATGAAGTTTTTTTTGTATCATAAGAGTAGATTCTAATAAATTGATTATCTACTGCATTATTTTGATGTAAAGCTTTATCATAATATTGGTAAGAGGGTGGATTATTTGTAAAGTCATAATCAACTATATCGATAATTTTTTTGAGTTCTGATCCAGATACACCTGCAACAGTTTGTATAAGTTCACCATATCCTGGATTTGAATAAGTTTTTGATGAGTCAAGAGTGATAGTATAGGCATTACTCCCATCAGAATGACTACTATACTCCATCGTCTCACCTTCAAGGACAGCTTTATATGTTATAACAAATGCTGGACCAGAGTTTTTATAGTTCGCTACATACATAGTATAGACAACTTCATCTTCTGTAAAAACTTTATCTGTAGTATCTATACGAATTTGCAAATAATCTATAGTTAATGATTTTGCCTTTGCAAAACTCTTAGAGCTTACAATTAAACCATCTGTAAAACTTTCATCTTTAAGAGAGTCTATAATTTTATTTTCTGTTGTATCTGCAATAGAAAATGCACCAGCAGATGTACCAGCTCCAGCCCCAGTAATTTTCAGACCTGTCACTCCAAAAAGTACCCACGATTTTTCATGACCTGCACTATCTGTTAATGGAACATACCCTGCACTTAATGAAGAAATTGTAAAAAATATAATTGTTAATAAGTGAAATATAATTTTCATCTTTACTCCCTGTTTTTTTTAACTTGTTTATGACAATTATAACATAATGGAAAAAAGAGTAATCTTATCCTCTAAGTTCCTTTCAGTAAAGCATCTTCAAAAAAGAGAGCAAAAAAACTGAAAATTTTACATCGGCATAAACAGTTTAAAGGCTGTAAGAAATACTCCCATTATAGCTATCATTTGTACAAAAAGCATACCTGCAACCCATTTAATAGTATCTACTTTAGTATCTGCTATCTCTTTTGTGAGTTTAAGTTGAGTTTCTATTACATCTGCTTTTGATGGGTTTGGAGACATTTTATTTTCCTTTTTATCTTTATTATTTTTACTCTCTTAGTCACGAATAAATTCGTGATTCCATACCATTAGTTTAATCCTATACTCCTATAAATCAATCCTAGTATTAAA
>CAZXSD010000033.1:0-22075 GCA_964642985.1 uncultured Sulfurimonas sp. | reverse complement strand
GGAATTAAATCCCGTCTACTCTAAGAACATGAGTTTTACCAACCATAAGGTCGATAGTCATCTGAATTCTTTTAAATACACTCTCTTGTCTATATTCAAGATTATGCTTAATACAAATATCTTTAACAATAGGTTGCATCTTTTGATAAAAACTATGTGGCATATCTGGAAATAGATGATGCTCTACTTGATAGTTTAAGAAACCGTGTAAAAAGTCGATTAAATCACTTCCAGTATTGTAGTTTACACTTCCCATAATTTGACGAAGATAATACTCACCTTGTGTTTTATGTGGAGTTGAGAACTGATAAATATCTTCAGCAGAGTGATTTGGTACAATTACTAAAAATGAGTGTAAATTTGCAAATAATTCTGCAACTATTAGAAAAATAAATGCAGATTGAACAGCTTCCATTCCACCTATTGGGAAAAATAAGAATGGTAGAAAAACAAACTGAAAAATACCATACGGTAAGATATACTCTAACCATAAAGATTTACCATTTGGAGTAAAAGGACTTAACTCATACTCTGTTGATGGCTTTTGTTTGTTTTTAATACGCTCTTTATTTGCAAGTATCCTAAGTGTATTTGGTGCATAATAAGCAAGTTTCCAAATAGATGCAAAAATATAGATAAATGCAACTTTACTCCACATAGGGATTTTAGCTTCATGTAACCAAACCATATTTTTTTCAACATTATCTGGATCATCATCTTCACCTAAATGATAATGGTGCATAATATTATGTTCAAAAGCCCAAGCATCAGGTTTAATCCAATCTAACCAATCTATCCATCTTCTGTTTCCAGCAGCATACCCTTTTTTTGTATATCTAAAAGGGATATTTGGAACTTTATCATAAGCACCGTGTAAAACTGGATGGGTTACATTTGCCCATCTTCCAACATTACCAACACCTATAAGAAATGAACCAACAAGACCAATAATCCAAAATAGAAGTGAACCTAAATTCGCTTCAAAAAAAATAACAAGAAAAATAAGAGCAAAACCTAAGAAAGTAGCTCCTCTTCCCCATCTTTCAAGTTTCAATAAATGTTGAAAATCCTCCTCTGTTCTTTCACCAATAGTCTCTTTAATCGCATCTATATCTTTTTGAAGTTGCTCTTGATCTACATCTTCATAATTTGCATATTTTGACAAATTTCATTCCTTTTATATAATTTTTATTAGATTGTATTATATATTAATTTTTCTTTATAAATCTTTTCTTCATAAAAATCTTTAAATGATATTAATACAACATAAACACCATTTTAGATAAAATACAAATAATTTAAACACAATAATTAATGGAGATTTTATGGACGCAGCCAAGTATATTTGGATGAACGGAAAATTTGTAAATTGGGATGATGCTAAGATACATGTACTTTCACACACACTTCACTATGGAAATGGTGTTATTGAGGGAACAAAGGCTTATAAAACTGCTAAAGGTTATGCGATTTTTCGCTTAAATGAGCATACGGCAAGATTGAAAGAGTCTGCTAAAATGACTTTAATAGATATTCCTTATACAATAGAAGAGATGAATGAAGCACAGATTGAGCTTATTAGAAAAAATGAGTTTACTGGTGATAATGTTTATATAAGACCTTTTGCTTTTTTAGGCTATGGTGTTATGGGTGTTTACCATAAAAATGCTCCTGTTGAGACTGTTATGTCTGCTTGGGAATGGGGTGCTTATTTAGGAGAAGATGGTCTTAAAAATGGTATTAAACTTAAAATTGCTTCTATGACTCGTCCTGCTAATACTTCAAATATGGGGAAAGCAAAAGCATCTGCAAATTATTTAAACTCACAAATGGCTAAGTTTGAAGCTATCGACTGTGGATATGATGAAGCACTTTTACTCGATGACCAAGGTTATGTAGCAGAAGCTAGTGGAGCTTGTTTTTTTATGGTTAAAAATGGAGTGTTAATTACTCCACCAAATGATAACTCTTTAGAATCTATCACTCAAAAAATGGTTATAGAGATGGCTGAAGATTTTGGTATTAAAGTTGTTCGTCGCCGTATCACTCGTGAAGAGGTTTATGTGGCAGATGAAGCATTTTTAACAGGTACAGCAGCAGAGATTACTCCAGTTGCTAATGTTGATGCTAGAATTATTGGTAGTGGTTCACGTGGTAAAATGACTGAAAAAATTCAATCAACATATTTTGATATAGTATTTGGTCGTAATGCAAAATATGAACATTATTTAACTTACATAGATTAATCTAAAAACAAATAAAAATAAAAGGAGAATATTAAATGGCATCAGATATGAATGATTATTTTAATATGAAGAAAAGTCAAAACAATGGTGGTGATAAAAAACCTGCAAACAACTCAGGTGGTGGAAATGGTCCAAAAGGTCCTCAAATTCCAAATATTGAGTTTAATTTCAATGGTAAAACAGGTTTAATCTATTTTATAATCGCTGTTGTACTTATATTAGTTTTAGCAAAACCTTTTACTATTATAGAAGAGGGTCAGCGTGGTATTTTAAGTACAAATGGTAAATATCAAAACCAATCACTTTTACCAGGTTTACACTTTATTGTACCCATTATTCAAAAAGTATATATAGTTGATACAAAAGTTCGTATCTATAACTATGCGTCTCGTATTGAAGCTAACTCAAATACATCTGGTATCGGTTCTAAACCAGCTATTACAGTTCTTGATAAGCGTGGTCTTCCTGTTTCTATTGAGCTTACTGTTCAGTATAGATTGAACTCACAATTTGCTGCTCAAACAATCTCTAACTGGGGATTTTCTTGGGAAGATAAAATTATTAATCCTGTTGTTCGTGATGTTGTTCGTAATGTTGTTGGTAAATATGATGCAGAATCTCTTCCTCAAAAACGTAATACTATCGCAAATGAGATAGAAAATGGTGTTAGAGAAAGTGTTAAAAGCCTTAAAAATTCTCCAGCAGTTTTACAATCGGTGCAACTTCGTGAAATACTTTTACCAAAAAAAGTAAAAGAGCAGATAGAAGCTGTTCAAATTGCTAAACAAGCAGTGCAAAAAGCGGAACAAGATGTTCAACGTGTTAAACAAGAAGCATTAAAACGTGCAGCTCTTGCACAAGGTGTTGCGCAACAAGCTAGAATTGAAGCACAAGGTAAGGCAGATGCTGTAACTATTGAAGCAGATGCTCAAGCAAAAGCTAATCTTTTAATCGCTCAATCATTAACAACAAAACTTTTAGCATTAGAACAGATTAAAACTCAAGGTAAATTTAATGAGGCACTTAAAGTAAATAAAGATGCTAAAATTTTCCTAACACCTGGTGGTTCAACTCCAAATATTTGGGTTGATACAAAAGATGTAAGACAAAGAACTACGGCTAACTAAGAATGCAAAATATTTTAAATAGAGTTGATTGGGAGAAGAGTGAACTTCTTCCTGTCATCGTTCAAGATGTTGCAAACAATGAAGTTTTAATGATGGCATATATGGATAGAAAAGCGTTAGAGCTTTCTCTTTCTACTAAAATAGCTCACTATTTTTCTCGTTCAAAGCAACGTATATGGAAAAAGGGAGAGAGCAGTGGTCATACACAAACTATTCACTCTTTCAATATTGACTGCGATAACGATACACTTCTTATAAAAGTAACTCAAGAGGGTGTAGCGTGTCATACTGGTCGTAGAAGTTGTTTCTTTACAGAGTTAGAGAGTGGCGAAGCTGAGAGTGAAGTAGAAGTGAGTTCTGAAGCTATGTATGGTGTTATAGATACACTCTATCATACTATTCAAGAGCGTAAAAATGCCGACCCATCTTCATCGTGGACAGCAAAACTTTTTGCAAAGGGTGACAATACAATCTTGAAAAAAGTTGTAGAAGAGTCTGGTGAGTTCTGTTTTGCATATAAAGATAATGATGATAAAGAGATGGTCTATGAAGCAGCTGATTTAACATATCATATGTTAGTAGCTCTTGCTGTAAAAAACATCTCTCCAGATAGAATTAAACAGGAGTTAGCTCGTAGATTTGATATGAGTGGTATCGCTGAAAAAAACTCAAGAAAAGATTAACTAAATGAAAGAGAAAATAACTGCCTTTATAGATGAACTCATTAAATATGATTATATTCTTTTTGGTAGTGTTTTTACACTTTTTATACTTTTTATTGTTCTTGCTCTTATTTTAAGAAGAAAAGTAGGTTTATCTATCTTCTTAGTTCTTTTCTCTTTTACAATCTTAGTAGTAGGTCCAACTCTTGGTTATGTTGAGATGCACAAATATCTTTTTAAAAACAGTATAGCACTAATCTCTCAAAAAAAATTAAATTTTAGTAATGCTATTGTCGTAAAAGCTAGTTTAACAAATGAATCAAAACTTGATTTTAAAACTTGTAAAATTACAATAAATGTTCATAAAGTTAGTAAAAATATGATAAAAAAATATCTTTATAAATTTAAAACTATCAAAAAAGCTACTGTTATAAAAGAGAATATTAAAATAGGCGAAAAGATAGAGTTTAAAGTATTTGTAGAACCTTTTACATATTCAAAAGATTATAATATTACGTTAGGAGCAAACTGTAAATGACACTCTTCAACTATTGGCACTATGGTGCATTAACAATTATTTTTATATTATTTATTTTTGGAATAGTAAAATCTTTACAGCAAAAAAATATAAACCTTCTTCTTGGAATATTTATAACAACTATACTTATTTCTGCTTTTTTTACAATTTTTTCAGTTATTATTGTTGATAAATATACCAAAAAAGTAGGTCTCTATCAAGTTAAAAATAAACGTTTACTAGGAATAGAAAAAATTATATATACAGGTATTGTTAAAAATGAGGGCGATTTTACTATTGGTGAAGTTACTTTTGAAGTTAAACTTGTCAATAAAGGTCATACAACAGGAAATGTTAAAGGTGGCAACTTTTATAAACCTAGTGGCATGAGTGAGTTTTTCTCTTTTGGTGATAACAAAGCAAAAGCTAAACCTCAATCTATAAAAAAAGAGTTTGTAGTTGCAAAAAACTTAAAACCTGGAACTGCTAAATCTTTTAGAGTTTACTTTGATTATCCACCCTACTTTAGAAGTGTGGCAAATTTTACAAAGGTTAGTGGTCATTAATTTAAAAATATAACAAGGAAAAACTATGCTGAAAATATTATTAGTTCTCTTAATGGTATCAACACTCTTTAGTGCTGATTGGTCTAAAGAAAGAAAAGATGGAAAGCTTATCACTTTAAAAACACAACTTAAAGGTAGTCATAAAGGAGCTATATTAAATTTTGATTTCTACAAAAATAAAAAACTTTTAAGTAGTTCGAATGACAATAAAGTAAAAATATGGGATATTCAAGAGCAAGAACTTTTAAAAACTATTTCTACCTCTTCTGATTTAAAAAAAGCTATTTTCTCTAAAGATGGTTCAAAAATCTATATTCTAAGTAAACATAAGTTTTCTGTTATAGATTCAAGTACATATAAAGAACTTAACTCTATAACAGATACCGATAATAATCAGTTTACTAGTTTTATTATTACAAATAATGAAAAAAAAGTTGTATTTTCCAGATGGTATACTGGTATAATTGCATATAGTCTTATTAATGGAAAACAACTTTATACTATTTCAAATTCAAGATATGGATATAAGGCAGAACTCTCTCCAAATCAAAAATATCTTGCTGTAATGCATAGTAATTCTATAAAAATATATAATAGTTATAATGGTGAATTTATAACTCAATTACCTACAATTTCAGGTATGAAAGATATTCAATTTATAGATAATAAACATTTATCAGTTATAACTAATAAAAAAGCCTATATTTATAACTATAAAACTTCGGAGCTTATTTATACAGCTACAAGTTATAAAAATAGTTATATTAAATCTTTTTATAAATTAGCTAAAACAAAGAATGCTTTAATAATAGCCAATGATAAAAAGTTAATTCGTCTTTTAAATTTAACAACAAACAAAATTATTAAAAAAGCACAAATTGATTCATATAATAGTGTTTACAATGGGATAAAGCTATCAAAAGATAATAGTTTATTAGCTATTGGATTGAAAAATGGTAATTTTAAACTCTATAAAACAGATGCTTTTTTGAATATTACAAATATTGTAGAACCTCAAAAACCTCAAAAAGTAGAAAAAATAAAACAACAAAATCCTACCGTTATCTATAGAGATAAAATAGTTATTAAAGAGGTAGAAAAGAAACAAGAGAATAAAGCACCAACTTTACTATTAGAAGCATCTATATTAGAGGGGGTTATTCCTTTAAAAGTTGATTTTACTATTATTGCTTCTGATGATAATGGTATTAGTGGTTATTATATTAATTTAGCTGGTAAAGAAAAAATGAGTAAAGGAACACCACCAACAACACTTACTAAAACATTTAAAACTGCTGGTTCATATAAAGTGTTAGTAGCTGTAAAAGATGCTCAAGGAAAAATGACTACAAAATCTTTAGTTATTAAACCTAGAGAACAAACATTTTCTGATTATAAGAAGATGTATCAATAAAAAGAGCTTTTTAGCTCTTTTTTAATACTTTAATTCAATAGTTTTTAAAGCTTTATTTATATTTCTAATCTGTTCATTTTTATCTCTACACCAAAGTGGAGCTAAAAGTGAATTATCATCTATTCCTGCTGTTACACGTTGTACCGAAACATTTTTTGGTTTCATTTTAATAGATTCGACCAATACTTTCAGATATAGTTCTTCACTAATAGGAACAAATTTTCCACTTGTAAAATCATTTCCTAAAGCTGTACGTTTTACAACATATAAAGGATGATATTTAACAGAGTCTATACCCCATTCATAAGCTTGTTTAGATGTTTCTAACATCATAGCTTCACTTTCATCTGGAAGACCAAATATAAGATGCCCACAAACATATAAGCCAAGTTTTTTAGATTTTATAATCCACTCTTTTACATTATCACTACTATGACCACGATTTATCTTATCTAGTGTTTCATCATATACAGACTGAATACCAAACTCTATCCATATCTCTTTTGTTTTGTTAAGTTCTGCTAAATATTCTAATGTTTCATCAGTGATACTATCTGAACGTGTACCTATACTAAGACCTACAACATTATCAAAAGAAAGAGCTTTATCATAAAGAGCTTTTAGTGTTTCAAAGGGTGCGTAAGTATTTGTAAAAGATTGAAAATATACTAAAAATTTTTCTGCTCCATATTTTTCTCTTTGAATTTGTGAAATTTCATTGAATTGATTTTCTAATTGTTGAAGTTGTTTTTCTAAAAAAGGGTTCTCTGTTGAGTCTAAATTAAGATGAAAACCTTTTAAATCTTTTATCTCATTTGTACTCGCACTAAAGGAATCATTTTCACAAAAAGTACAGCCACCTTTAGCGACTGTACCATCAATATTTGGACAAGTAAAACCTGAGATATTTATCCCAACTTTATAAACTTTACATCCAAATTTATTTTTTAAATAGTTTCCATAAGTATAAATCTGTTTTGTCATGAACCTAATCTATCTTATTTAAACAATATACTTGCCAGTAAAACAAGCTGTACAATATTTATCTTCACCATTAGCGTTTACACTTCTTAAAAGTGCTTCTTCATCAAGGTAAGCTAAAGAATCAGCTTCAATATAATCACAAATCTCTTGTGTAGTCATATTTGCAGCGATTAAGTTCTCTTTAGATGGAGTGTCTACCCCATAAAAACAGGGGTCAGTTGTTGGAGGAGAAGATACTCTCATGTGAACTTCACTTGCACCAGCCTCTTTTAACATTCTTATAATACGTCTTGATGTAGTTCCACGAACAATAGAATCATCAACAACGATTACACGTTTACCTTTAATAATATCTGTCATAGGAGAAAGTTTCATCTTCACTTTCAAATCACGCATCTTTTGAGTTGGTTCGATAAAAGTACGACCGATATAATGATTTCTCATAATACCCATCTCATAAGGGATACCACTCTCTTGAGCATAACCAAGAGCAGAAGGAACACCACCATCTGGAACAGGGATAACCATATCTGCTTCAATAGGCTCTATCTTAGATAACTCTTTACCCATATTTTTTCTTGTTTGATATACTGACTGACCAAATACAGATGAATCTGGACGAGCAAAATATACATATTCAAAGATACAATGTTTAGGTGTTGGCTCATAAACTTTGATAGAAACAGGCTCTTTACCCTTTTCAAATACTAAAAGCTCCCCTGGTTCTACATCACGAACAAATGTTGCATTTACTAAATCAAAAGCACAAGTTTCAGATGCTACTATATAGCCACCATTTGATAATTTACCTAAACTAAGAGGACGAAAACCGTGACGGTCACGCATAGCAAACATCTTTGTTCTACTTAAAAATACAAGTGAAAATGCACCTTCAATCCGTTGAACAGCATCTATAATTCTATCAAGAAGCTTATCTTTAGAACTTTTAGCGATAAGATGGATAAGATTTTCAGTATCCATAAAAGTTTGAAAAATTGCACCTTTTTCAATAAGTTTATTACGAACTTCCTCTGCATTTGTAAGATTACCATTGTGAACAATAGCCATCTCACCTAAATCATAACGAGCAAATACGGGTTGTGCATCTAAAATAGAGTCATCACCAGCAGTCGAATAGCGAGTATGCCCTATTGCACTATCACCTTTAAGTGTTGCAAGTTTATTCTCATCAAATATTTTCATAACAAGACCACGGTCTTTAATAGTATGAAGTTTTTTACCATCAGAAGAGCTGATACCAGCAGCCTCTTGACCACGATGTTGCAAAGAGTGAAGGGAAAAGTAAGCTAGTTCTGAAGCTTCTTTATGACCAAATATACCGACAACTGCACATTTTTCATTCATATTTTCGAGCAAGATATAGTCCTTGTATTATAGAATAGATTATTTTTGCAATTATACTCAAAACTATCTAATATCAAAATTTAAAAACAAAAACTTATTCCAACCTCAAATATGGAACTATAATTGCTTTAAATAAAAAATAGATATTAAAAAAGTTGAGTATATGAAAATTGTATTACAAAATAATCTTATTCTTATAACAACTGATTTTAATACTTTAAACAGTAATTGGATGAAAGAATTTTTAAATCACCACTCGCGCGGAATGCTCTTTCTCCCAAAAGCTGTTCTTGTTTTTCGTAATGAAACATTAGATGAGATACGAACACATTTTTTACAACAGTTAAGTGTGCATCATGCTTCTAAAAACTATTTTTCGCATGAATTCTTTTTACGTTCTATGCTTCGATACGGTAAACAACCTATAAGAATAGAGCTTGATAGAAGACAGGACGCAGAAACTGTTCAAGTTCATCTTTATGCCTATAATCAAGATACAGTATTAATCACATTAAAGTATCCTAACTCATGGATACTAAACTATATGCGTTCACAGCTTGAAGTTTATGTTGAACGAGGAACAGATATATCTTTGGTTATTGATGTTCATGATTATAAAGCTAAAGCAAGATTAGAGAGAACATTAAATAAAAAACATATTTTACATTATCAGATTCAATATACTTATGACAACCATTTTATAAGTACACTTTATACAAGTTTTACAAATTTTAGTTTTGGAAATTTAATAAAAGAGGATGAAAAAAAGAATGAAAATATTCAATTTTATACTATTTTAGAGTGTCCGATAGGTGCATCTCAAGATGCTCTTAAAAAAAGTTATAAAAAATTAACAAAAATATATCACCCAGATAAAGTTTTTCATCAAAGTCCAAATTTACTTGAACACTACACTCAAAAATTTCAACTTCTTCAAGAGGCATATACTGCTCTTAAAATAGTTAGTTAATAAAATTATCTATTAAATCATTTTTAGAAACATTTTTAACTAATGCTTCAAAATCTTTACTACAATAGAGAGCAAGATTTTTACTTTGTAAACTCATAAGCTCTTTTGAAAATCCACGTTTCGAGAAAAAAATTATCTGTGTTGGTTCAATATCAAGTTTTTTACATTTATCCATTAGTTTATGTAACTCTTTTTTAGTAATTTTATGATTTTTCCATTTACACTCTCCAACAAAAGTTTCCTCTTTATCTGTAATAGTAAGTATATCTATCTCAATTCTTGCATCCCAATAACTACCAGAACTAAGAATCTGAGCATCTCTAATATGATAATTTAAAAGTACTTCAGATAACTCTTCAAATACTAAACTTGTATAGCTATTTTGTTTTTGTTCAAAATTAGCTTTAAATTGAGTGAAATTTTTTTCTTTTATATCTTTTATAAAAGGGACTATAAAATAGAACCAAAACCGCACAAATGGCTGTGAAAAAAGTACTTTATGGGAGATTCTATGACGAGCAACCTCACGCTTGAGTTTTCCTTTAGGATTCAAGCTTTTTGCTGGTTCTTCTCTTGAATACTCAAGAGTTAAAATACCTTTTTCTTGTAAAAAATTGAGTGCAGCACCACCATTCCCATTATTTAACCCTGCTTTATTAAAGGCGGAAAAAATTCGTCTATCTCCAACAGCAAGTGAATGAAGTAATCTTATATTGTTTTTTTTATTCATTGTAATATCAAGAATTTTCTCATTTAAAATTTCAAAATTATTTAAAATATGTTCTTCTATTAAAATAGAAATATGTTGAGTTGTATCTATCTCCCAACCTAAACCACCAAATACAGCAAAGTACTCTATCTGTCTTTCCATATCATCAGGATAGTTTCTTATGTAAAATGAACGAAATTGATTTAGTAGTTTATTCATAGTTTTTCAAAATATTTTTAAAATAGATTTTCTCTAACAAATAACCACACTCTTAATCTCAGTCATCTCCTCAATAGCAAACTTAGGACCCTCTCTTCCAACACCACTTAACTTAACCCCACCATAAGGCTGAATATCAAAACGTAAAGTTGGCATATCATTAAT
Source organism: uncultured Sulfurimonas sp. (assembly GCA_964642985.1). Classification (GTDB taxonomy): domain Bacteria; phylum Campylobacterota; class Campylobacteria; order Campylobacterales; family Sulfurimonadaceae; genus Sulfurimonas. The sequence continues at coordinate 11,131 of CAZXSD010000033.1, read as the reverse complement.
AACTATCCCACCTGCATCTAACTCTTCGATAGCTCTTTGTATTAAATTTAACTCATTTGTAAATACTGAAAACTGTAAACCATAAGGAGAGTTGTTCATTCTTGGCATTGCGTCATCGAAATTTTCTACTTTTACTAGACTTACGATAGGGGCAAAAACTTCTTCACATACGATAGCCATATCATCAGTTACATCAGCCATTACACAAGGGTAAAACATACGACCCTCACTACGAATAGGTAACAATGCTTTTGCACCCTCTTTTTTAGCACTCTCTACCCATTGAGTAGCTCTTTGTACAGCATCATCATCTATTAAAGGACCCATAAATGTATTGTCATCATAAGGAGAACCTACTACTAATTTTTTCGTTTCTTCTGCCATTTTTTGAGCAAACTCTTCATAAATATCTGCATTTACATAGATACGTTGTAAAGAGATACAGACTTGACCAGAGTTTACAAATGCCCCTAATGCACAACGCTGTGCGGCTAAATCTAAATCAGCAGTTTTTGAAACATAAGTTGCTGCATTTCCACCTAGTTCTAAAGATACTTTTTTGATTCCAGCTGATTTTGTAATAATATTTCCAACAGGCACACTTCCCGTGAAACTAATAACTCTTGGAATATCTGAACTAATTAGAGCCGAACCAACTTCAGCATCGCCATAAACAACACTTAGTGCATCTTTAACAGCATATTTACTCTCTATAAAAAGTTTTGCAAATTTATAAGCAGTTAATGGAGCTTCAGGAGTTGGTTTAAGTACAACAGTGTTTCCAGCAACTAAAGCAGGAGCTAGTTTATGCGCCACAAGATTTAGAGGAAAGTTAAATGGTGTGATAGCCACTACAACACCAGCAGGAATGCGAGAGAAAAAAGCAGTTGTTTTTTTACCACTTGGCATAGCATCTGTATTGATAGTTTCTCCGTGCATAGTTCGCATAGTTTCAGCTGACAAGGTAACAGTTTCTATACAACGCTCAACCTCAACTCTTGCAAAAGCGATAGGTTTACCAACTTCATCAGTAATAGTCTGAGCAATATCCTCTTTGGCTTCACGAAGTTTAGAAGCTACATCTAAAAGCCAATTACAACGTTGTGCTAATGTTGAAGCTTTTGCATCTTTAGTAGCCTCTTGTGCAATTTTGAGAGCCTTTTTAGCATCATCTACATTACAGATAGGTGCAGTTGAAACGACATGTCCATCATAAGGACTTTTTCTTTCACTATTGTTCTCTTTTGTTGTTTCGTTTGAACCGAAAAATATCTTTGCTTGCATAAAAATTCTCCAAAATTATAATTGAAAGATTATAGCGTTTAAAGAGTAATATTTTCCACCATTTCAATAGTTTGAGGTGTTACAATAACAGCATCATACATAAAATCAATATCTAAAACATTCTTTTTAAGATAAACATTACCCGTTTTTATCAGTCGAGAAAGTTTTCTAGGAGTAATATTTTGAATAGCCAACTCATAATTTTCCCCGCTTTTAACCTCAATAAAATGTAAAACACCTCTTTTAGTGGCGATTATATCTATCTCACCAAAACGAGAATAGAAGTTTTGTTCTATGATTTTAAAACCTTTATTTTGTAAAAATATAATAGCCTGTTGTTCAGCTATATCTCCCTTTTTTCTACTCATTCTAAATACTATTCCTTTCTCTTATTTTGTTGTCATTTTTAAAATAGGTGTAAACTCTAATTTTGGATTATTAATAAACTTTAAACATCTCTCTATATAAAATTGATACAACTTTGATGGATTTTCATTTTGAAGTTCCATATATAAACTATAAGCATTATTAACATCCCCTACTCTAAAAAAATCGGTAGCTTTTTGGTATAGATTTAACTCATTTTTTGTAACTCTTTTATTATTACAAAGAACTTCATAAATCTCTACTGCTTCATGCTTTCCTTTTACCTCAACCATATCTATCTCTCTTATTTTATAATTATTTTTTAACTGTAAAAAAGTTGCTTTTGAAATTAATATCTGAGCATCATACTGTTTAGTTAAACCCTCTAGCCTTGAAGCGAGATTTACATTATCTCCGATAATTGTATAATCAGAACGACCAGTAGAACCCATATCTCCAGCAGTGACCCTTCCCGTATGAATCCCTATTCCTATCGCTATATTTACATTATACTCTTTGAATATATCTTTATTAATTTCAATTAACATCTCTATCTGTTCTATGGCACTTTGTAATGCTTTATCAGCATGATTTTTTATCTCAATAGGAGCATTCCAATATGCCATAATAGCATCCCCAATAAATTTATCTATAGTTCCATTTTTAGATACAATATTTTCAACCATAGGTGTCATATATCTATTTAAAAGATGAATTAATCTATCGGGTGAACCTATCTTTTCCGAAATCGAAGTAAAAGAGCGTATATCACTAAAAAGTATAGTAGCTTCTATCTCTTTTGGAATTATTAATTCCTCTTGGGAATGTTTTAAAAGATACTCCATAACAGCTGGAGATACTTTCTTTCCAAGCATTCTTTTGGCTTCCTCTTTCTGTCGTGATGCAGTTATATAATCTATAAATGTAGAGATTAAAAGTGTCAAACTATACGCAATAAATGGAAAAAGAATATTTAAAAAGAGTCCATATTCAAAAAGTAAAATATAAAATAGTTCAAAAAATCCATAAAAGATAATCAGACTCAATACTATACTCATCCACGATTTTAAAAAAGATAAAAGAAAAATTGAGATAAATACAACTATCCAAATTACAATAATGTCGTAATAGATTATATCTGTATCTTTGTGCATAAAGTCACCATCTAAAATATTATCTACTATATTTGCATGAATCTCCACTCCTGGAATAGCTAAATCATATGCAGTTGAACGTAAATCGTGTAAGCCTATAGATGATGTTCCAATAAAAACAAATTTATTTTTAATATCTTCAATTTTAAAATTTCCATCAATAATATCTGACGCACTGATATATTGAAAATAATTTTTTTTACCTCGAAAATTAATCATCATTCGTCCATATTCATCAAGAGGTATCTGATAAGCTCCAAACTCTAAATATTTTAAATTATAGTTTGAATCACCTATTAGGTTTATAATATTCTCTCCACTAGCGATACGTATCATCTCTAAAGCTAAAGAGGGATATATAAAACCATCATATTTCATAATTAAAGGTGCTGTTCGGATAATTCCATCTTTATCTGGCATAATATTAAAAAAACCAGTAGAATACAAAGCATTTTCTAAAATATCAATATTTAAAAGTACATCTTGTGACTTAATAATATTATCAACTAAAACATTCTTTTCTCTAAAAACTCCTTCAAATTTAGGCATATTCTCAGTTTTTGCACTCTTTGTTCTAAATACATATCCCCCTATTACAGGTGTTTGAGTAAAACAAGTTGCTAATATTTCATCATAATTTTCTAAACTATCTTTTATTTGAGGGTATTTAGTAGCTAAACGATGAGGAGAACTTCTATCCTCTTCAGAAAAAACAATATCAAGTGCAATAATACCTGCACCTACATCTGTAAGTTTATAAAGTAAATCTGCAAAAAGGTCTCTCTGCCAAGGCCATTGACCATATTTTTCAAGTGATTTATCATCAATATCTATAATAACTACTTGTGAAGTCTTTTTTTTAACAATCTCCCCACGCTTTACAAACATAAAATCTCGTAAACGATTATCTAAAGTAAACAGTGTAGAGGAGAGAAAAAAATAGAGCAATGATAAAAATATTGAAATTGTAATTGCAATAAAAAACTTTGTAAAAAAAATATTCATTTCAATTTATCTTTTAATACTGTTTTTCTCTTTCATAAGAGTTAGGTATAATAGTAAATGGTTCTTTAGTCACTATCGGTGTTATATCCTCTATAATATCATCTATTTTATCTTTATCTAAATTCTCTATAATATCATCTACTGTCTCTCTATCTAAATCAATTTTATACTCTTCATAAACTTTTTCTCTAACAACTTGTACTATCTCTTTAACTAATTCAGGGGATACATTAATTTCATCTATCGCTTTAATAATAACTTTTTTAATACTCTCTATATGTTGTTTGTTTAACTTTTTAGATACTTTTTCTACACTAATCTCTTTTACCTCAACTTTATTTTGATTAATTTGCATCATCATACCAGCTTCTATATCATTTGAATTACCATCAAATTCAACAGATATTTCTCCTTCATAACATTTAAAAATCTCTTTTTGGGGAGATATATCACCAGAAAAATCTGTACCACGAATACCTATTGTAGCAGTTAATGTAACGATTTTAAATCTTTCAGGAGCAACCTTAGAAATTTTACCTGTAACTGAACGAAAAAAACCACGACTTGCTTTCATAGAAATTTTTGATCTCTTTGTAGTATCAAATACAAACTCTAAAAAGCTAAATGTTGAGTTTGAACCGATAGTAATAACAGTATTGTCTTTTAGCATTACCTGAACACGAGTTTTGGTTTTAGTTATCAACTCATCACCCTCTAAAAGTACCATACCATTACTAGCACTTAATAAACTATTTGCTCTTTTTACATCTGCAACACCTTTCATAGCCATAATATTTCCTATATTTGCCCAAAGTGATACAGTTATAATCATTAATAATAATATTTTCATCATAACTCCCTAGTAAGTTGCACTTATACCGAAAATAGCAATATTTTTATTGTATTTAGCAGGTATATAATCTGAAAAATTTTGAATATATCTATTAGATAGAAAAACTTCAAAATCATCTTTAAAAGAGTGTGATAATTTTAACTCTATGCTATTATATTTATCCTCTCTATTTTCTTCATAAGAAATATTTTTGTATCTATACTCTACTTTACTACTTAACCAATCTGCAAAACTATATTTTATTCCCAAAGTCAGTGCTAAAATATCCTTATTTATAAATGAAGAATGCGCTGTTTTAGATGCTGAAAATGTATCATAATCTATAAAAAAATATGTAAAATTTTTATCAAAAAGATAATATCCTCCAAGCCCTAAACCAATAGAACTATCATCCATCATTGTATATATTTTTTCATTATATTTTTTCATTGAATATTTAGCTTGAACATTCATTATAAAATTTTCATCTATTCGTACTCTTAACTTTGGTTTTACACCCACTTGAAAAAGTAAATCATTTTCTAAGTAATGGATTCTATCATAAGAGATGGGAAGGTAAAATGAGTATAAATCTTTCGAATAACCGATACCAAACTCTCCAGTTCCAACAAAAATATTAAATCGACTTGCATCAAAATTATTTTGATAGTTAAGTTTTAGATCTGCTTTAAGATAAAATCCACCCTTTTCATCTAACTCATTATAATAATTCACAACTCCATTAAATTTTGCAAAAAGTGTTGATAATCTTTTATTATCACTAGAAATAACTTTATAATACTCATTTAAGTCACTAAGATTAGCACTCATATTTATATTTGTATCATAACCAATACTAAGTGTTGCATCTGCTTTATATAAACTTTCTATCTGTATGCTTAATTCTAAACTTCTCTTTTGTTCAGATGTTAATTGAATATCTTTTAATTCCTCTTTTAACTCTTTTGCCAAAACAGTTCTTGAACTCTCTTTATATATTTTAAATAAAGCTAATTTTGCCTCTGTATTGTTATTATCCAACATCACTACTCTTTCATAAGCATTCATTGCTTGAGTAGTCTTTCCTAAAACTTCTGCACTTTTAGCCCAAAGAAGATGAACTTTTGGATTTGAATACTCTGAAGTTGAAGCTTTTAACTCATTGATACTCTTTTGATACTCTTCATTTGCATAATAACTAAGAGCTATTTTATAATCAGCACTAAGTGCTATACTTATTGTTAGTAAAAATATTAAAATTTTCATAATCTTCTCCTACTCAACACTAAAGCTGATATTTATATCAACTCCATTATTTAATCTATTTCCTAACATATCAGAAATATTTGAATCTATAATTATGGAGTATTCTCTTTCTTTTACTAAATCGAAAGAAGGATTTAATATATAAGTTATAGTATTATCCTCAGAGAGTATAGAGATTTCAAAATCTACATATTGACTATTAGTATTATCTTTAAAAGTGAAACTTTCTTTACTAATAGTCGCTGTATCTAAATAATAATCAGAAATATATATAGAAATATTTGCATCATTTTCTATTGTTCCATTATTATAAGGTGTTGAATAAACATAAGGCATAGAGTTATCTATGTTAGCATTAAAAATATTTAAAATACCATCTTGATTCAAAGTTACTACAAAAGGTATAGAAGATGTAAATCCTTCTACAATATCAGATGAAATAACTATTCCATCTATATTAATTATATTGAGTGTATAACTTCCAAAAATATATAAACCCTTCTCTAAAGCACTGATATAATAGTTTGATTCACTATAATCTTCAGAATAAAACTTTTTATAAATAGATATATCATTAATCATTCCAGGAAAATCTTCTATTTTTTTTAATTCACTAGCATCTAAATTTATTCCATCTATTCTACCTGAGGAACTAATAACATATACTAAACCTTCTTCTCCAAAATGTTGAATAAATTCTAATTTTTTTACAGAACCATTTATATCAAATTGCTTAACTTTATCTGCCTTTTCATCTACTTGTAAAGTTGAACTTATATTGCTATCTAAAACAACTACACTTCCCTCATAATTTGCAACAAAAATTTTATTATTTACAAGAAGAACATCCAAAGCTTCACCTACTATATCTTTCGATTGAGAACTGTTAAAATTAAATGTTCCTTTTTCTTCATCTATATCAAAAATATGTAAACCTACCTCTGGTCCAACTGCATAAAGTCTATTATTATCTACTGTTATTCCATAAATATTAGATATTGGATAGTTTTGTACTAATGAAATTTTTGAATTATTTATATCTAAAGAGTAGATACCACCAGAAGTTCCTAAGATAAGGTATCTATTTTTTAAAACAAACATATCATTTATTTTATCTGTTAATAAATAACTATCTAAGTATCTTATTTTTGGTTTTATAGGTAAAGTACCAAAGTCAATTGAATATGTATCTATTGCATTTTGTCTTGCTACTACAATTAAAGAGCTATTTATATCGTTATAGATAGTCTTAATCATATATGATGACTTATCTGTAGTTATTTTATCTAAGGAACGAAACCCTTTATATATATAATCTCCATAATAATCGCTCTGAGTCTTAAAACTAAAAGATAATGGTTTTACAAATTTATTACCATACATATCAAAAATTTCATCTACTACTTCAACACTTATATTTGAATCATAAGGTAAATTATCTTTAGGAGAAAATTTTAATAATGAATTGAAAATTTCTATATTTCCATCTATAGTTTTATTCGTTTCATTATTTATTACTTTTAAATATTGATTACTTTCATATTGTGTTTGAAGTGATAAGTTTTTATTAAAATCAATAATAATATCACTTTGAACGGCAACACTCCTAGCATCGTTATCTGGTTTAAGAGCTCTTATAGTAAGAGGTGTATTATCTACATCATCTTTGGAAGTAGAAAAAATATATAAATAATTTTGACTTAAAGAACTTTGATTTATATCTTTTAATTCTGTTGTCACTACAACTGTATATAAAGATGATGGTTTTAAATACTGATAGGGAGTAAAAGTGATTTTATTATTATCCATCTCTAAATGTAAACCTAAAGATTGATTATATTCATCTAACATATAAGCCGTTTGGGAATTTACACTTTCAACATCTAAAACTGAAGAAAATTCTAACTCTATTTTATGATTGATAGAGATAGGAACAGAGGCAACAGGTGCTTTTAAAATTGTTAAATATTTAGTGTCTGATTTTTGTGAATCTTGAACATCAGTAATATTATTAGAATCACATGCTGTAAAAAAAAGAAGAAAAAGAAGTGACAAAAGAGAGAGTTTCATACTAAGCTCCTTAATGAACTACTTCATTATAGAGCTTAGAAAATAAAAATACACTTAAACAGTTAAATAATAATTTTATACTATCCGAATCATAACAGGAGCAGAGTTCACAAAATCAAGCGACTCTAACTCTGTCATCATAGTTTGAATATCTTTCTCAATAGCAGTATGAGTAGAGATTAAAAGATTTGCAGAGTTTTCAGTAGTAGGACGTTGTAACATCGTTTCAATAGAGATATTTTTATCTTCAAATATTTTAGTAATACGTGCTAAAACACCTGCTTTATCAGATACATTGATACGAAGATAGTATTTAGATGTAATCTTATCTGTTGATTTAAGAGTAAGTTTACCTTCCATAGGCTTATCAAATCCTAACATCGGAGCAGATTTTCCACTTCTAGCGATGTCGATAATATTCGCAACAACAGCCGAAGCAGTAGCATCTCCACCAGCACCAGCACCATAATAGAGTGTTTCACCAACTTTATCGCCAATAACAGAGATACCATTCATAACACCATCAATTTTTGCTATCATCTCTTCTTGTTTAATAAGAGAAGCGTGAACACGAAGCTCAACTTCATTTGCATCTTTTTTAGCGATACCTAGAAGTTTTATAGCATAACCAAACTCTTTAGCAAACGCTATATCATCTTGAGTTACGTTCTCGATACCCTCTATTAAAATATCTTCAGGTTTAGCATCTATGCCATAAGCGATACTTGCTAAAATAAGAAGTTTATGTGCTGCATCATAACCAGCAACATCAAAAGATGGGTCAGCTTCAGCATAACCTAACTCTTGAGACTCTTTAAGGATTGCATCGTAAGCAACACCCTCATTTGTCATCTTAGTCATCATATAGTTACAAGTACCATTCATAATACCCATAATAGACTCAATATGATTAGCAGAAAGACCATCACGAAGAGCGTTAATAATAGGAATACCACCAGCAACACTTGCTTCATACTCAAACGCTATATCTTTTGCTAATGTTTGAAGTTCGTAACGATGATAAGCAAGAAGTGCTTTATTAGCAGTAACAACTGCTTTACCACTCTCTAATGCACGCTTAACAACTTCAAAAGGCTCTTCAACTCCACCCATAAGTTCCACAACTATATCTATCTCGCTATCGTTTAAAATATCATCTACATTATCTGTAATAACAATATCTAAACCTCTATCTTTAGCAAGATTTTTAACAACACCACTTTTAACAGTTATATCAACACCTGCACGAGCTGAAATAACATCTGCATTATCTTTTAAAATATTTGCTACACTTGTTCCGACTGTTCCGACACCGATTATTCCGACTTTTATCATTTTACTTTTCCTTTTAAATAGCTATTGCTTGTTTTTCAAATTTTTTACTTATGAGAGGTTGTCCACAAATTTTTAATGTTGCTAACTTTTTTTTTATTTGTGTATTATCAAACTTTTTATAAAGTAAAATATATTTTGATATATTCATACTTTGATGATTTACTAATTTAGATGTATTTTCAAGTTTAATAACAACATCTTTTAAAAGAGAATTAGTTACCGTTCCGCACTTTATCTCTACTAATACTAATTTAGTTTTATCATAAATTATAGCACAATCGCATAACATTGGCTGTTCATTATTTTTATGATTTGGAAACAACTTTTTTTTTATATCTAAATTTTTTATTCCACTATCAGGTTTATAAATTTTATCTACTCTGTTTTTATCTATTTTACAAGGAAGAGTTTTTTCTTTACAGTCATTTTCTGTATTAAAAAGTAAATTTAAATTATTTATCATTATCTAAAATTTGCTCACTAAGCTCACTACTTTTATCTAATAACTCATCAAGAACCTCATCAAAATTATCATTAGCTATACCAAATTTGTCTATATCTAATTGATTAACAGTCGTTTCATTTTTTTCATTTTTTAGTAAATATGCAGAAACATTATCTTTTGAAATTGCAAATGTATTATCACTATCTAAAGATGAAAGTTTAATACAATTATTTATTTCATTTAATATGTAATCACTATGTGTAGTCACTAACACTTTAGCACCTGCATTTGAAAGCATTACAATAAATTTTGCCATCTGTACTTGAGCTTTTGGATGTAAATGTGCTTCTGGTTCTTCTATTACAAAAAATGTTTTTGAAATATCAACTGTATTTTTTAAAAATACAATAAAAGGTAAAATTTCTAAGGTCGCAGAAGAGGCAAGGTGTAAATCTAATTCCTCTCCCTCTATTTCAAGAAAATAACTTTTATAATCTTGTTCATTAGTTACCTCTTTTATTCTTCCTTTAATAATATTTTTTTCTAAAAAGTTAATTAATTTTTCAATTCTATTATTATTTTTATCTTTTGATTTATATAATAAAGAGAAGAAACTTTCTTCACTATCTTTTCCTGTTTTTATATCTGCAAATTTTTGTATAAAATCAATAGTTGGTTCACCTAATCTAGTATTACTCACTTGACCTCTAAACTTATCTCTAAAAATTCCTGCATAAATCTCATCTAAAGTTAAGACAAATCCTGTACGAGAAGCTGGGAAATAATAGGATGTAGTAAATCCTAATAATTTACTTATTAATTTTTCTATTAAATTTCTAATTATATTAGAAATAATTTTATCACTAATTTCATTACTATTTTCTTCAAAATATTCTAATGGAATATTAAAAGATAAATTAAAAAAATCTTCATTCAAAATATTATAATTATTTTCAATAGTTATCTTATCAATAACTTTAGATTTTTTATTAAAACTACTGTCTATTTTTTTAGTTAATTCATCTAAAAGTAAATTATTAATAATTAATAAAAAATTATTTAATTTTTCATCATTCTTTTTAATTAAAACTTTTACATTAGTAATATGTTCTATTTCATAATCATCTTCAGATATTTGATGTTCAATTTGAGATTCAGATAACTGTCTCTTTAATGATAATATATATTCAATATCATTTTTAAATTCTTGATTTACTTTTCTTAAAATATTTGAAATAATTTTAATTAAATTAATACGGTTCTTATGAAGACTAGACACCTCTTTATATAGCTCATAAATAACATGTGCCAAATAACTTTTATGAGTAGAATTTTGCCCAACAAAAAGAGTCAGATTTTTTATTTCAACATCTG
>CAZXSD010000032.1:0-22137 GCA_964642985.1 uncultured Sulfurimonas sp. | reverse complement strand
TCTCCATAAGAGCATCTTCCATCTTTTGGAGAAGTTCATCATTTTCAGCTTTATAGCCATCAAGCATATCTAAAAAATCAAGATTCATACTATATCCTCTTCAAAATATTTATCAAGCATAAAAAAAGAGATAAACTCTTTAAACTTTATTCCCGCTGTGATTTCAAATGTTATATTCTCTTTTTGTAGATATTTTTTAAGAGAGATTAAAACTTGTAAACCAGCAGAGTCTATCTCAATAACATCTATACAATGAATTAAAAATTCTTTATCTGTCGCGAGTAAGGGTGTTATCTCTTTTTTGAATGTTTCCACTTCATTAATAGTAAAGGATTGCTCCATATCAACAAAACACATACCATCATCAGAAAAAGCTTTCATATCTATACCTCACTTATCTATTTTTTATCTTATAGGAAGTTTATTTTATTTCTATGGAGGAAGTATGGAGAACTCTATTTTTTTCTCCATACTTTCTCCATACTTTTAAATTAAAATAACATACTTTTATATTACGAGGAGTAAGTAATGAATATTTTAATAACTGAAGATGCAAAAGAGACTAGAGAGGTTCTTCGAAATATCATTAAGTTTAGTATAGATGATACTATCACTATTTTTGAAGCAGATAATGGTGCAAGTGCATTAGATATTATTAAAGATAATCATATCGATATATTACTTACAGATATTATGATGCCAACTATGGACGGTTTTGAACTTATTACTCGAATAAAACAAAGTGAAAAAAATAAAAATATTTTTATAGTAGCTATAACGGGTTTAAGTGGAGAGGAACAGGTTAAAAAAGTGTTCTCTTGTGGAGCTGATTATTATATATCTAAGCCTATTCAAAAAGAAGATATTATTGCAAGATTGAAGTTGATATATAAATTAGTAAAAAAAGATGAGCCGATACCAGAATTAAAAAGAGATAGCTTTAATCCTTTTGAAGTACCTGTTATGATGAATTACTATACTATTTTTACAATACTACAAGAGGATGACTTATATCAAATTATTCATCATTTAGCTTTACTCTATCCAAATAGTGACAAAATAATGCTCAAAGATTTTATTACACTTCTATTCAAAAGTTATGAGAGTTTAGAGGGTGAGTTTGATGGTGCATTTGAGATGATGATAGAATCATCTGCTGATGATCTCTACCTTAGTTGTACAAATATAAGTTTTATAGAAGCGATTAAAAAATATGAAGATTCTATGCCCTCTGCTTATGATGTAAAGTATTTGTCAAACTCTATGACCATTAAAATACCGACACAAGGCAATTAAGATGAAAATATTAATAGTTGATGATGCTAAAGAAACACGAGAAAGTCTCCTTAACATTATAAAAATAAAAATTAATCCAAATTATGAAATTGCAGAAGCTGAAAATGGTTTGGAAGCATTAGCTTTAGTAGAGACATTTAAGCCAGATATTGTATTAACAGATGTTTTAATGCCTAGAATGGATGGTATACGTTTTACATCTATATTAAAATCCCAAGATGAAACAAAGCATATCTTTATTGCTGCTATTACTGGTTTGAGTGGAGATGAACAGATTCAAAAAATATATGCAAGTGGGGTTGATTTTTATATAGCTAAACCCTTTCAACTTGATGATATTGTAGCTCGACTTAAAGTAATAACATCTCTTATTAAACAAAAAAGTTCGATTACAGATATAAAACCAAAAATAGTTTATAACTGTTTTAATGATGAACATATTAAACATTATTCTATAACTTTTTCTATTATTACAGAGGATGATATATTTTTAATATTTGATTATTTTTCTAAACAAAATGTAGAGTATAACTCTTTAATATTAAAAGATTTTATGGTAACTCTTATTAAAACATATAGAACAATGAGTCTTAAAAATAGAGTATTTGATATTATTATTGAAGAATCTGAATCATATATTTATGTTACTGTAAAAAGTAATGTATTTATAAAATCGCTAGAGCAACTTGTTGATAAACATAGTAGCTTACTTCAATATGCAAAAGATGAAAATAGCTGTTCTTTTCGTGTAGATATTATCTCATTTTTAGCTAAACATGAGGTAAAAAAAACTATTTATAAAAGTGAAATAGTATCTGCTACTGAACTCTTAATAGTTACATCGGATGATATATTTGATTATGTAAATGAACTTAATTTTGCACTCCAAGAGTATAGATCTGTACATATCGATGAAATTTTTTACAATGACCAGATACATTTAGCTCTTCTTTCACTTTTTGAACAGTATATTAGACTATTTAAAAAGGTTCATAATTTTGATAAAGTATTAATTGCATTACAAAGTGTATATGTTTTACTTCAAAATAAAGAGGTAAAGCTATTTAATAATCAAGAAAGTGAGATGATATTTAATAATTTAGAAACTTTAAATCAGATAATAGAACTCTGGATAGAGGAAGTTATTACAAAACAAACAAGTATAAATGTTCATTATTATGATAATCAAATAATGAATAGTTGTAGACAGGTAGAAAAAGATTTTAGTTAATCTTTTTATAAAAAGGAGTTTAAAGTGAAAGTTATATTTGTTGATGATAGTTTAATAGTTCTTAAAACATTAAATAATCTTGTTGCTGATTTAATAGAAAATGGAATGATAGAGTGTGAATTTTATAGTGATTCTGTTTTAGTTAAAGAGATGATTGAGTCTGAAAAATTGGAGTATGATATTTTATTTGTAGATATTAATATGCCAAATGTAACTGGATATGATATTGTCAAAACTGCTAAAGCAATTCAAAAATATAGATATAAATCTATTATCGCAATCACTACATCATATACAACCGAATCTCAGAAGATAGGTAAAGAGGTTGGTATAGATGGTTGGTTTATTAAGTCCATAGTAACAGATTCTTTACAATCATCAATAGTAGATAGTATTAAAAAACTATATAAGCCTTAAAGAGTAAGTAATGAATAGTATAAAACTTTTTATTATTGATGATTCTGCGATTGTTCGTCAAACTATTAGCCATCTAGTGAAAGATGAATCTGATATAGAACTGATTGGTGTTGCTGCTGATCCTCTTTATGCTATGGAAAAATTTAAAACTACTGGTTTACCAGATGTTCTTATTTTAGATATAGAGATGCCACGAATGGACGGTGTAACTTTTTTAAAGCAGATAATGAAAGAGCAACCAATAGCTACAATTATCTGCTCATCTTTTGCTAAATTGGGTTCCTCCATAGTAGATGATATTCGTCGTGCAGGTGCTGTTGCATTGATTGAAAAACCAAACCTTCAAACAAAACAATTTTTAGAAAAATCAAAAGAAAGTCTTTTAAATTCTATTCGAGTTGCTGGAAAATCATCATTTAATAAAAAAATAGTAGTAGCTAAACCTATGGGAAATGCTAAAAAAGTTATAGCTATTGGTTCATCTACTGGGGGTGTACAAGTTTTAGAAAAGATATTAAAAGCTCTTCCTAGTGGAATGGCTCCTATCTTAATTACTCAACATATGCCTGCTGGTTTTACGGCATCACTTGCAAAAAGATTAAATACTCTGTGCCGTTTGAGAGTTAAACAGGCTGAAGATGGTGATGTTTTGGAACAATCAACAGTTTATATCGCTCAAGGTGATAAGCATATGACTATTGAAAAATCAGCTTTAAAATATATTATTAGAATTAAAGATGGTCCAAAAGTATCTCATCATAGACCGAGTGTCGATGTATTATTTCGTTCATTTGCTCAAGAACTTGGAAGTTCAGGTGTTGGTATTATTTTGACTGGAATGGGAAGTGATGGTGCTAGAGGAATGAAAGCTATGTTTGATCTTGGAGCTAAAACTTATGCACAAGATGAAGAGAGTTGTGTTGTTTATGGTATGCCAAATGAAGCTGTTAAACAGGGTGGAGTAACAAACTCACTAAGTATTCAAAAAATTATCGAATTGATTCAATCTATTCGATAATAAATTAAGAAAAGGAACTAAAAATGTATGATATAAAAAAACTAAAAGAGTTGTCTCAAAATCTTTCTGTTTTACTTGTTGATGATGAAGATGGTGCAAGGACTCAGGTATATAATATTTTAGTTCTTTTATTTAGAGATGTTTTTGTAGCAAAAAATGGGGCAGAAGCACTAGAGATATATAAAGAACAATCTATTGATTTAATTATTACTGATTTAACTATGCCTTTAATGAATGGTTTTGAACTTTTGAAGATGACACGTACTATTAATATTCATCAAAAAGTTATAGTTATGTCAGCACATACAGAAACAGACATCATAGTAAAAGCGATTAAGTCAAGTGTTGATGGGTATATACTTAAACCAATAGAAGCAATTCAGATGTTTGAATCGATTGAAAAAGCAGTAATATCTTTAAAATTAGAAAAAGAAAATATAAAATATCAAGAAAATTTAGAAAATAAAATAGATACACAGGCAAAACTTCTAATACAGAGACTGGAATATGATTCAATTACGGGACTTCCAAATAAAGAAAAATTATGTTTAGATTTTAGAACAGATAATAAAAAATTTAGTGAAGTGATTTTGCTCAATATAGATAATTTTTCTCAAATTAATGCAACCTATGGATATGTCGCAGGTGATAGCGCACTGAAACAGATAGGTTTATTTTTATCTGAAATTACTAAAGAAAATATTTATAGAGGGAATGGAGATGAGTTTTTAATCCTTTTAGATTCTTTTTCACAAGAGGAAGCATTAGAGTTAGCACATCTTATAAAACATAAAATTTATTCGAAACGTTTTAAAATTAATGAATCATCTCTTCGAATAACTTTTTCTATGGGTATTGTCAGTATTAAAGAAAATGATATGGAGCTTCCTTATGCAAAGGCTCAATTAGCACTAGGGGATATTCGTAAACTTCATAAAAATGCAGTTGGTCATTATTATGATGATTTGGAAACTCAAAATTATAAAGTACAGATGCATGAATGGGCAAATAAGGTTAAATTAGCACTTGATTTTGACCTTTTAGTTCCCTATTATCAAGCTATTGTTGACGCAAAAACGGGAGAGATAGATAAGTATGAATGTTTGGCTAGAATAGTTGAACAAGATAAACCAATATCTCCATTTAGATTTATAGAACCAGCTCGTATTGCAGGAATGGTAACAGAGATAACAAAACGTATGATTTTAAAATCATTTGAAAACTTTAGTAATAAGCCTACTATTCAATTTTCTATTAATATTACAGATGATGATTTTAAAGAGGAGTATTTAATTGATTATCTACAAGAGATGTGTAAAAAATATAATATAAAATCTTCTCAAGTTGTTTTAGAAGTATTAGAAAATATTAGTGATTATGATGCAGATCATGCTATCTCTCAAATGGATGAACTTAAATCTTTAGGGTATATAATTTCAATAGATGATTTTGGAGCAGAAAGTTCAAATTTTGCAAGAGTTCAAAAACTACAGATAGATTTTATTAAAATTGATGGTGCCTTTATAAAAGATATAGCACAAAATCAAAATAGTCTCATCATTACAAAAACTATTATCTTTTATGCTAAAAATATGGGTATTAAAACGATTGCTGAGTTTGTTCATAATGAAGAAACTTATGACATTGTAAAGGAACTAGGTGTTGATTATGTACAAGGGTATTATTTACATGAACCATCAAAGGATATAGGTTGAGTTTAGAATTAAAAGAGGAATCCAAAGAGTTAGTAGTTTTATATGTTGAAGATGAAGATGATACACGTTTTCAAATCTCTGAAATATTAAAAATTTTTTTTAAAGAAGTTATTGTTGGTGTAAATGGATTAGATGCTTTAGAAAAATATAAAAAAAATAGTATAGATTTAGTTATGACTGATTTAACGATGCCTAAAATGAATGGTTTAGAGATGATTAAAAATATTAAAAGTATTAATCCTTATCAACATATTATTATTTTAACAGCTCATAATAGTAGTGAAAATCTACTTGAAGCTATTGACTTACAGCTTGATGGATTTTTATTGAAACCTCTTAAAATGGTTAAACTAACAGAGTTGCTTTTAAAGGTCACTAAGATAATAAATCTTGAAAAAATAGTTTAAATAATTAGGATAAAAAAATGTATACACTCAATTATAAATATAAAAATGATAAATTACTTAAAGAGTGGTTATTAGAGAATAAAATAAGTTCTCAAAAAGAGTGTTTAGTTCAATTTTTTAGTGGTATAGTAGAAAGAGATTTTATTCAAAATATTGCAAATACTCTTACTAATGCTCTCCCTAATGCTCATATTATCGGTTCAACAACAGATGGGGAGATAGTAGGTGATGAGGTTACTTCTTTTCAGACTATTATAAGTGTCTCTATTTTTGAAAAAACTACTATAAAATCGGTTTATACTCTTTATGAAAGTTCATCTTTTGATATGGGAAAAGAGATAGCTTCAAAACTTGATACAGATAATATAAAAGTGATGATACTGTTTACAGCTGGTTTATCTATAAATGGTGAATCTTTTATTACAGGTGTAAGAGATATTTCTCACAATAGATATATAGTAGCTGGTGGTTTAGCAGGAGATAATGGCAATTTAAAAAAAACTTATGTAATACATCAAAATAAAATTTTTGATATAGGTGCTGTTGGTGTTATTTTATCTGGAGAAGAGTTACGAGTAAAAAATAGTTATCAGTTTGGTTGGGAAGCTGTTGGATTACCTATGACAGTTACAAAAAGTGAGGGTAATAGAGTTTATGAGATAAATAATATCTCCGTGATAGATATATATAAAAAATATTTCGGTGAAAATATTTCAAATCAGTTACCAAAAATAGGTATAGAGATACCATTAATGATTGAAAGAGATAGTATGAAAATAGCGAGAGCTCCTCTCTTTAAATTTGAAGATAAATCTCTTTTATTTGCAGGTAATGTTATTCAAGGTGAAAGTGTTCGTTTTGCTATCGGACGAGCAGAAATGATTTTAAAAGAGAGTCAAGAGATATGTGAAGCATTTGGAAAAGAGTGTACTCCTGAGTCTATGTTTGTATATTCTTGTATGGCAAGAAGACGACTTCTCTCTTCAAAAAGTTCTGTAGAACTTGTTTCTATGGCAAATAAAGCACCTGTAAGTGGTTTTTTTACTTATGGTGAATTCTTTTCAGATAGTAAAAATAATTATCTTTTTAACGAAACTATGACTATTCTTGCTCTAAGTGAAAAAGAGTTCAAAATAGAAAATTTACAAAAAAGAGATAAGGTTGCAATAGAGTTTACTGATCATAGAAATGAGATGATGTATGCACTGACTTATATGACACATGTTATAACGACAGAGTGGCAAGATAAATTAGATTTGGAAATAATTAAAAATAAAGAGCAAGAGAGACAAAATTTTCAAAAAAATAAATTGGCACAGATGGGGGAGATGATAGGTATGATAGCGCATCAGTGGCGACAACCTCTAAATGCTATTAGTGCAACAGGTATAAACCTCTCTCTTTTATCAAGTATGGGTATGCTTGAGGAGAAGAAAGTATCAGAGAGTAGTGAATTTATACAAGACCAATGTCAAAAAATGTCAAATACTATAGATACCTTTATGAATTTTGTAAAGCCATCAAAAGAATCTAAAGAGTTTAAAATAACAGATACAGTAAAAGCTATTATGCAGATAATGGGATCACAACTTACCAATCATAATATAAAAATAGATATACAAATAAAAGATAAGCGTATATCGATGGTAGGTTATGAAGATTTATTAGAACAAGTTATAATTAATATTCTTGCAAATGCAAGAGATGCTTTTGATGATATAGATAGTGTGGATAAGTTTATAACAATTATTGTAGATGCAGAAAAAAAGATACCAATAATAACAATAGAAGATAATGCAGGAGGAATTCCTCAAGAGATAGCTGAGAAAATATTTAATCCATATTTTACAACAAAAGAGCAGGGTAAAGGAACAGGTATAGGGTTATATATGAGTTTGGATATTATGAAAAAAAGTTTTAATGGTGAGTTATTATATAGTGCTACTAAAGATGGTAGTTGTTTCAGTATTGTTTGTGGAGATAGAGGTATATATTATTAGATGAAATTTTTTCTCTTTTTAATTTTTCTCATTATTTCATTATCTGCAAACAATATATTTGATAATAAGCAATTTTTATCTGATAAAGAATTAGAATATTTAATAAATAAAAAAGAGTTATCTATATGTATTACTCAAGATTATTTACCCTATTCTGCTTACCATAAAAATAGATATGTAGGAATAACAGCAGATTATTTAAAACTGATAACAGATCCGTTACCTATTTCTTTAAAAATTATGGTAGCTTACTCTCCTGAGGAATATTTTAAAATGTTTCAATCTAAAGAGTGTGATATAAAACCTTTTTATCCTACAAATTTTAAAACTTTGCTTCCTTACTCAAGTACATCCACTTATATTAATGATACTATCTCTTTAGTTACTCGAATTCATGAACCATTTATATATGATATAACAAGTTTAAAAGATAAAGAAATCGTTATTTTAAAAGGTTTTAGTTCTATTAAAAAGCATCTAATGTCACGTTATCCCTATATTAATTTGAGAGAGGTTGAAGATATCGATAGTGCTTTACATTTAGTAGCATCTGAGCAAGTTTTTGCTTATATTGGTAGTTCTTTAGTTTCGACATATAATATCCAACAAAGATACTCTCATAAATTAAAAATTGGAAATGAATTTTTTGGATTTGAACTTGGTTTTGGTGTATTGAACGATGATATAGAACTTTTAAATATCTTAAATAAAAGTATTGCAAATATTAAAGAGACTCAACAACATGAAATATTTAATAAATGGCTTACAACAACTATAGAAAAAAAACAGGATTACAAACTGTTTTGGCAAATTATTATAGTATTATTATTTATAGTAATAGGAGTAGTGCTATTTTCTATAAAACAAAATAGATTAAAACAGAAAATTGCTCAACTCAATATAAATTTAGAAAAAAATATTTTCAAAGCAACAGAAAAAATACAAGCTCAAAATATATTACTTCAAGAGTCTGTCAATAATTTTCAAGATATAATAGATGGAACGATGGAGATGATAGTTCTTTATGATAGTGACAGAAAAATAACAGATGTAAATATATCTTGTATAAAACTTTTAGGGTATGAAAATAAAAATGAAATTATTGGTTTGGATATACTCTCTTTTATTCCAAAAGAACAATTATCTATAGCAAAATTAGCTATTAAAAAAAATATAGTAGAACCTTATGAACTTACTATTGTAACTAAGGATAACTCTTCTCTCCAGACATTACTAAGTGCTCGTTATATCGTGAAAAATGGTAAAAAACTTAGAATGGTCAGTATTGTTGATATTACAGATTTAAAAGAAAAAGATAAGCAGTTGCTAAGACAAGGAAAGCTTATCCAGATGGGAGAGATGATGAATATGATAGCCCATCAATGGCGTCAACCTCTTAACGCGATAAGTGCATCAAGTATCAATCTATCATTCCTTTCGAGTATGGGAATGTTAGAGGAGAAAAAGCTTCAAGAAAACAGTCTCTTTATACAAGAACAGTGTCAAAAAATGTCAGAAACAATAAATACATTTATGAATTTTGTCAAACCAGCAAAAGAGTCTAAAGAGTTTAAATTTATAGATACTATAGATGTTGTTATGCAGATAATGGGGATTCAGTTAGTAAATCATAATATAGAAGTAAAGATAGATGTTAAAGATAAAGATATAGGTTTTATTGGATATGAAGACCTGTTAGAACAGGTAATAATAAATCTTTTATCCAATGCTAGAGATGCTTTTGAAGAGTTGGATATAGATAATAAGTATATTAATATAAAAATAGAACGAATAGATGGTATCGCAGTTATTAAAATTGAAGATAATGCTGGAGGAATTCCTAAAGAGATAGCTGAGAAAATCTTTAATCCCTATTTTACAACAAAAGAGCAGGGTAAAGGAACTGGTATAGGGTTGTATATGAGCTTAGATATTATGAAAAAGAGTTTCGATGGTGATTTGATTTATAATCATATTGATAATGGTAGTTGTTTTAGAATTATATTTGGAGGAAGATAAAATGTTAGATATACAGAAAAAACTAGCTGAACTTGGTAAAAATATATCAATTTTATATGTTGAAGATGAGGTTCAAACAAGAGAACAATATACAGAGATTTTCAAGCTTTTATTTAAAAATGTAACAAGTGTAGGTGATGGAGAACTTGCATTAGAAGAGTATAAAGATAGAAGATATGACCTTTTAATAACAGATTTAACAATGCCAAATATGGATGGTGTTTCTTTAATTACTGAAGTTTTTAAAATTGACCCACATCAACATACTATTATAATGACAGCACATAATACCAGTGATAATTTAAGAAGTTCTATCGATTTTCAAGTTGATGGTATTTTATTAAAACCGATAGTTTTAGATAAATTTCTTTCTTTACTTTATAAAGTTTGTCATTTAATAGATTTGGAAAAAAATGATAAAAAGTCTATCTCTTATGACCGTATGTTCAATAACAAGGAAGAATCTTTATTTCTTGTAGTTATAGATAAATTTGATGAGATAATAAATCAATTTGGAAATAAAATAAAAGATCCTATTATACAAGCAGTAAAGGAACATCTATCATATTTTGGAATAGAGGAGATAAATATTGTTCAGTTTCAAGATGATGTTTTAATCTGTGGAGCAGATAAAAATTATTTAGAACAGATACTTAGTTCTTTAGAAAATTTTTCCGATACAAATCATACTTTGATAGTATCATTAAATAAAGTAAAAATATATATTACTCTCTCTTATGGTGTAATTATTTTTAAAGAGGATGAAGAACATAGCGAAGAGGATATTTTTGAACATATTAATAATGTAGTATTAGAGATAAAAAATGATGATTATAGTAATTTTGTTGTTAAAATGGATGTTAGTCCAGAGGAGATAAATAAAAATAACTCTTTAAATTGGCTTGGAGTTACATTAGATGCCTTAAAGCAAGAAAGTATAGTTCCTTTTTATCAACCGATTGTAGAGATAGAAAATATGCAAGTATCTTCTTATGAAGTTTTTGCTCGAATAAAACAGGAAAACCGATATATTTTACCTAAGTTTTTTATAGACCTTAGTAAAAAAGCTGGAATTCTCGAAGATATATCTAAAAGTATATTTAAAAAAAGTTTTTATGATTTTTCTCAAACAGATTTTTGTTTTCATATAAATTTAAGTGATTTAGATTTAAGAACTAATGCGATGAAAGATTATCTAGTCTATTTAAGTAGTCTTTACAATATAGAGCATAATAGAGTTATTTTAAATATTATGAACCATGAAAAGTTACAACACTTAGGAAAAACAGTTAAAGTATTATTAGAGTTAAAAGAGCTAGGATTTCAACTAGCCTTAAAAGGTTTTGGAACGGGCAGTATCAATATTGAGTTAGTATCTAAACTATTACCTCATTACATAAAAATAGATGCTAATATATTACAAAAATCTCTAAGTGATGCAAATATTCGCGCTATGGTAGCTTTTCTTATTAACTATACAAAACAAGTTGCTATAAAAAGTATAGTTGTCGGTGTAGAAAGTCAAGCTATTGTAGAGATTGCAAAAGAGTTAGGTATTGAATATATTCAAGGTTATTTAATTCAAAAACCATCTAGTAGTTTATAAAGATGGTTTAAAGTATTAAGGATTATATTATGAGCTTTCAATATAAATATAACTATTTATATGAAAAATAATACTCCTATTATTACAATAGAAGATAATGCGGGAGGAATTCCTAACGAGATAGCTGACAAAATCTTTAATCCCTATTTTACAACAAAAGAGCAGGGTAAAGGAACAGGAATAGGTTTATATATGAGCTTAGATATTATCATTCAACTAATGAAGGTAGTTATTTTGAGTTGATTTGTGGTAAAATGGTCTGATTTTAAATTAGAAAGTTGAGAATGAATAAAAATATAGTACATGAAATAGGTAATTATTTACAGCAAATAATCAGTAATGCTGAACATATCTCTGAACATAGCCAAATGTTTTTATATTCTGATAAAATAAAAAATATTGCTTATAAAATAGATGCTCTTATAACAGATTCTACTGTTGAAAAACCACTAATAAATATGAATAATAAAATAACAAAAGTTTTTGATTTTAAATACTTTAATGGAAAAAAAATATTAATAGTGGATGATATAAGAGAAAATATAACTATTATGGAAAATATTTTTTTAACACTATCTTGTAAAATAGAATCAGTTTTAAGTGGTGAAGATGCTTTAAAACTTTATAAAAATGGCTATCGTCCTGAAATAGTATGTATGGATATGATGATGCCAGGTATTGATGGATTTACAACAACACAGGAATTGAAATTATTGGGTTGTGATGCTTATTTTATAGCGATAAGTGCTTTAAAAAATCAATCTCACGATACTGTTTCTATTTTTGATGTTTGGCTTCAAAAACCATTTACTTTTGAACATATAATAGGTGCATTATCTGGATACTATCATAAAGTAGATAGTAAAAAAATAGAGATATATAGATTAGATTCTGAAATTTCTACTGAATATAAAAATAAAATTTTAGAATTATCTCAAAAAGGTGCATATAGCGAACTGCTAAGACTCCTTGCCACACTTCCTTCATCAGCTTCAAAAGAGTTTTTAACTCAATCTTTAAAAGAGATGAAATTTGATGCTATTATAAAATCCATTATTTCTTCATAGTTGTTTGTTATAATTAATTCATAAAATTTATGAAAGGTCAATATGATGGTTTTATTAGAAAATGATGCACCTAAAGTATTAATTGTTGATGATAAAGCTGAAAATTTAGTGGTTTTAATAGATATGTTAAGTTCTCTCCATTTAGAAATTATAGTTGCTTCAAATGCTATGGAAGTTTATGATAGAGTGAAATATTATGATTTTGATTTAATACTATTGGATATAGTTATGCCAGAAATAGATGGGTATGAAGTTTGTCAAACATTAAAATCGAATCTAAAATATAAAGATATTCCTATTATTTTTATTTCAGCTTTGAGTGGTATAGAGGATAAAATTAAAGGTTTTGAATTAGGTGGTGATGATTATATAACTAAACCTATTATTCCAAAAGAGTTGATAGCTAGAGTAAATCTTCATCTACAAAAAAATATAATTTTTAAATCATTAAAAAACCTCCTTCGAAAATCATACCATGAACTTTATAATCCTTTAGCTGTTATAAATACATCTTTAGAGATGCAAACACTTAAAAATGGAACAAATAGGCATACTGATGCTATTACCGTCGCATCAAGGACACTTCAAACTGTTTATGATGATTTATATTACTCTATCTCAGTACAAAAAGAGGAATTAGAAGTAGTTGATATAGATTTTGTTAAGTTTATTCAGAAAAGAATTAATTATTTTTTTTATTTTAAAGAGAGTAAAAAAATTGATATAGATTTTAAAATACAAGATTTTTCTATTATTAGAATGAAAGAAACTGACCTTTTGAGAATAGTAGACAACACTCTTTCAAATGCAATAAAATATGCTTCACAAAATTCAACTGTAACGATAGAAGTTATTAATAATTCAAAAGATATAGTGTTTCGTTCAAGAAATAGAGGGAGTGAGATTAAAAATCCAGAAAAGATTTTTAATAAAGGATACCGAGAAGATTTTAACACTATTGGCATGGGAATAGGATTGGAAATAGTAGCTTCAATCTGTCATATATATAATATATTAGCAGAAGTTGTTTCTGATAAAGGTGAGAGTTGTTTTAAATATACAATACCCAAAAGGTGAAAAAGGTTCAATACAATGAAAGTGATTTTACTAGAAGATGAATATTTTTTAAATGAAAATATCAAAGAGTATTTAGAGTTAAAAGGAATGCTTGTTGATTCTTATACAGATGGAGCAGAACTTTTAAAATCTTCAAGTCTTGATGCAGATATAGCGATTCTTGATATAGAAGTTCCTGGTGCGACAGGTTTTGAAGTGATTGAATGGATTAAACGGGTGGATAAAGATATACCCACTATTTTTATGACAGCTTATACCGATATACAAAGTATAGAAAAAGCGTATACTCTTGGATGTTCCGATTATCTTAAAAAACCTTTTGACTTAATTGAACTTTATTTACGAGTACAACAGCTTTTAGATATGAACAATCATACAAAAATAGAGATTAATAGTTTTATATTTTTTGATATGCAAGAGGAACAGCTTTATGTATCTAAAAAGATTATTAAACTTACCAAAATACAAAGAAAAATACTACAATCATTGTTAAAACATAAAAATAGTGTAGTGAGTTATGAGCTTTTAATGAGTGAAGTATGGGAAGATGAATATGTAAAAGTAAATACAATAGCTTCACATATAAAAGAGATTCGTAAATATATTCCGTCTAATACGATTTATAGTATAAGGGCAGAGGGATATAGAGTTAATTTATAACTTCATATTTTCTCCATACTCTTTATCTATTATTCTAAAAATTAAGGAGTTTACTTATGCAGTATTCAGATCAACGTTTAAAAATAAAATTACTTGTCGGTATTGTTAGTGTCTTTACTATTTTAATAGGTGTATTTTACTATATTTTATATCAAGAAGAAAAATCTATTTTTTCGAGTAAAATTAATCAAAAACAAATTTTAGTAAATGCTTTAATGAAGCAAATTACTGCTGATTTGAATAGGGAAATGTTGATTATTCTTGAAAATATTGTTCGAAACAGGAGTATTGTTCAAGCACTTGAATCGAATGATAGAAAAAAAATGTTGGAATATACTTTTCCTATATATAAACTTTTAAAAGATGAAAATAGTGACTATTCTATAATGCACTTTCATCGTGCAGATGCTACATCTTTTTTAAGATTACACAACCTCCAAAAGTATGATGATGATTTAAAAACTATACGTCCTATGATAGATTATACTCATGCCAATCATATTAGAACTTTTGGGTTTGAGGTTGGAAAATATGATAGAGGTCTATTGACATATAGAGTGGCTGTTCCTATATTTAATAAACAAACAAAATATATAGGGGCTTTAGAACTTGGTATAGATGCTGAGGTTTTTGTAGAGCGTCTTAAAAATATGATACTAGGAAAAAATATTGAAGGTGCATTTTTTGTTAAAAAAGAGATACTTGAAATTTTAAAGAGAGATGATAAAGAGGAATCATTTGTTCTAGCACATAAAACAGATGGTTTTATAAATAGAAAACTATATGATTCTATGAATTTTAGATTTTTAGAAGTAGAAGAGAATGAACAGTCATATATGATTGGTAAAAAAGATGATTTTATTAAAAATTTTAATGGAGAATCTATGGGTATTGCAGTTATGCAGTTTAATATAACAGATGATTATACTCGTTTATATCATTTTTTAAGAACAATAATTATTTTACTTTTTTTACTTTTTTTAACTATTCTTTTACAAGTTTATTATGGTTTTAACCGTTTTATAGACTATATTCATCAAGAAAGATTAAATGTTTCTGTTGAAAAAGAAAATCTAAAAAATGAACAAGATAAAGTACAAGCTATATTAAATGCTCAAACTAATATTTTAATTTTGAGTGATGGAAAAAATATAAAAATTGTTAATCAAGCATTTTTAGATTTTTTTGCTTTGATAGAGTTAGAGGAGTTTACAAAACATAGTAATTGTATTTGCTCTTTATTTATAGAACATGATGATTTTTTTAGTTTGAGTAAAATAGATAAAGATAAAAACTGGATAGCACACCTTAAAAAACAGCAAGCTGAAAATAGACGTGTTACTATATTAGATAGTGAAAATAAAGGACATGCTTTTGAACTTCATATAAGACAGTATCAACTAGAAAGTAAACTATTTGTTATAGAGTTCCATGATATTACAGATATGATGATACAACAAAAAAAGCTTTATCATGAGGCTAATACAGATAAATTGACAAATATTTTTAACAGAAACTATTTTTTAGCAAAAATAAAAACCTTGTCACTCTTAGCTGATGAAGATAATATTGATTTATCTTTAATTATGTTTGATATAGACCATTTTAAAAATGTTAATGATACGTATGGGCATGATATTGGGGATGAAGTTTTAAAAATCCTTTCTTCAGTTATAAGTAAGTGTTTACGTAATCAAGATATTTTTGCTCGTTGGGGTGGAGAAGAATTTTTAGTTTTATTACCAAATATAAATATTGAAACAGCTTCAAAAATTGCTGAAAAACTTCGTTATGCTCTTGATACAATAGATGAAAAAGATATACCACATTTTACGAGTAGTTTTGGTGTTGTTGAATTTGTAAATGGCGAATCCACAGATAGATTTTTAAAACGTGTTGATGAAGCTTTATATGAAGCAAAAGATACTGGAAGAAATAAAGTTGTAACGCATTAACTTCTTCTTCATATTTTCTCCATACTCTTTTAATAATATATAGGATTATGTTTATTAAGAGAGTAGCTATGAACTTAGAAAAATTAAAATTAAATTTATTATATGTAGAAGATGATGTAGATACTAGAGAGCGTTTATCCGAAGTATTACGAAATAAAGTTCAAACAGTATATGTTGCAAAAGATGGTGTGGAAGCTTTAGAACTATTTGGAAAGCATACAATTCATCTTATAATTAGTGATTTTCAGATGCCAAATATGAATGGAAACGAACTATGTACAAAAGTGAAAGAGATAAATCCTCTTATAACTTTTATATTATTAACTGCATTTAATCATTCCAATCTCTTAATAGAATCAATTAACTCTGGTGTAGATAAATTTCTTCAAAAGCCTATAAATTCTACACAACTATTTTCAATTCTTGATAAGATGAACGACAAAGTAATGAGTAATTTTCAATTTGAAAAATCTATGGTTTGTTTAAAAGAAGCTGAACAAATAGCACTGTTATCTTATTGGGATTTAAATCTTCATACAAAAGAATTGCATTTTTCAGAGGAATCTAAAGAATTATTTGGGTTAAGTGGAGATAATATTACTTATAAAACATTTGCAGAACTTATTATAGATGAAGATAAAATTAAATTTCTTAATATTTTTGAAAGACGTATTTATATTGATCAACATATAGATGAGATTATTATAATGAAGAAGAAGAACAATAATAATAATCAAAAAAAATATCTTCATCTAATAGCAAAAAAATGGGAAAGTTTAGTGTGTGGTACACAACATGTTATAGGTTTATTTCAAGATGTAACTCGTTATGAAGTGCAGATGATAAAGTTATTAAAAGAGTCTCAATCTGATCCTATGTTAAAAATATCAAATAAAAGATTTTTAATAGATGAAGTTGGAAATCTTATTAAATTAGCTAAACGATATGGTCACTCTATAGGAACTATATTTTTTGATATAGATAACTTTAAAAAAATTAACGATAATTATGGTCATCTTGTAGCTGATGATTTACTTATAGAGTTAGTAGATTTAGTGAGTGACAATATAAGACAAAGTGATTATTTCGGAAGATGGGGTGGTGATGAATTTGTTATTGTTACTGGATATAGTAGTCCTGATTCAACGATAGAATTAGCAAATAAACTATTAAAGAGGGTTAATTCTCATTTATGGTCCCACGGTGTTGAATTAACTATAAGTATTGGTGTTGCTTTTTATGAAGCAGGTGATAGTGTAAGTAGTTTGATAAATAAAGCAGATATAAAGATGTTAGAAGCAAAACAAGTAGGTAAAAATCAGTATTGTTTATGATAATTTTCATTGAACTCTTGAACTTAAAACAGATAAGTAAAAAACAAGAGCAAAGTTGATACAATCTTTTAAATGAAAAATATAAATTTTTAGGAAATATCTTGATTTTAATGATAGACAATTATGATAGTTTTACATATAACATAGTTCAATACTGTAGAGAGTTAGGTGCTGATTTACGTATTATTCGTAATGATGAGATGAGTGTTTTGGATATTGAAAAATTAAATCCTGAAAAAATAATAATCTCCCCTGGTCCTGCAACTCCAGATGATGCAGGTATAACTCTTGACGTAATTAAACATTTTAAAGATAAAGTTCCTCTTTTAGGGATATGTTTAGGGCATCAAAGTATCGCTCAAGTTTTTGGTGGAGATGTTATTCGTGCTGAAAATATGATGCATGGTAAAACTTCTATTATAAAACGTAATGGTAATTGTGCTATTTTTAATGATATTCCAACAGAGTTTGTAGCTACCCGTTATCACTCTTTAATAGTAGATAAAAAAACTCTTCCAACTCAAATAGAAGCGACAGCATTTAGTAGTGATGATAATGAGATAATGGCTCTTAAAATCAAAGATAAAGAGATATATGGAGTTCAATTTCATCCAGAATCTATCATGAGTGAATATGGTCACGAGATGATAGGAAACTTTTTAAAGATATGAAAAAATTACCAATCGGCATACAAACATTTAGAGATATTATAAAAGAAGATTATCTCTATATAGATAAAACAAAAGAGGCATTAGAACTGATAGAAAATTATAGATATAGTTTTCTATCACGTCCTAGAAGATTTGGAAAGTCACTTTTTTTAGATACCTTACATAACATATTTGAAGGAAAAAAAGAGCTATTTGAGGGTTTGTATATTTATGATAAATGGGATTGGGAGGTTACTTATCCTGTTATTAAAATAAGTTGGAGTGGTGATTTTAAAACAGTTCAAAGTTTAAAAAATGTAGCTTATTATAATTTGAAAAAAAATCAAGAACGACTTGATGTTTTTTGTGAAAACGATATTGATAATGCTATCTGTTTTTCTCAACTCATTGAGAAAACTCATAAAAAATATAATCAAAAAGTAGTAATACTAATAGATGAATATGATAAACCCATCTTAGATGTGATAGAAAATATAGAACAAGCAAAAATAAATAGAGATTTTATTAAAAGTCTTTACTCTATCATAAAAGATAGCGACCAATATATAAAATTTACATTTTTAACAGGAGTCTCTAAATTCTCAAAAGCTTCTATTTTCAGTGGATTAAATATGCTGAGTGATATTTCATTAATGAAAAAGTTTGGAAATATCTGTGGTTATACACAAAAAGATATAGAAACAACATTTTTACCCTATTTAGAAGATGTAGATATGAAAAGAATGAAGAAATTTTATAATGGCTACAACTTCTTAAAAGATGATATATATAATCCCTTTGATACTCTTTTATTTATAGATAATGATTTTAAATATTCAAACTATTGGTTTACTACTGGAAACCCAAGTTTTTTAATAAAGCTAATAGAAAAGAATAACTATTTTCTTCCAAAATTAACTAATTTAGTGCTAGATGAAAGACTCTTAGATAGCTTCGATATTGAAAATATAGATATAGAAGTCATTCTATATCAAAGTGGCTATTTGACAATAGATGAGATGATAGATGATGAAGATTATGGAATAGAATATAAACTAAAAATACCAAATAAAGAGGTACAACAATCGTTAAGTGATGTAATTGTGCATTATTTCGTGCAAGATATAAATCCTAAATCAAAAAAAGTACCTATTGGAAAAGCACTAAAAAAGGAGAATTTAGAAGGATTTAAAGAGGCACTTAATGCTATTTTTGCCTCTATTCCTAATAATAATTATACAAATAATCATATTCAAAACTATGAAGGGTTTTATGCAAGTATAGTGTTTGTCTATCTGCAATCTTTAGGATTGGAGATAATAGGCGAAGATGTTACAAATAGAGGGCGAATAGATTTGACGATAAAGATAGAAAATCTTATCTATGTGATAGAGTTTAAAGTTAATGGAAATAATAATGCCTTGCAACAGATAAAAAGTAAGGGATATTCACAGAAGTATCTGAATGAGGATAAAACTATTTATGAAGTAGGGATAGAGTTTTCTCAAAAGGAAAAAGCTATTGTTGGATTTGAGTGGGAGAGGGTGGAGTAGATGCGAGTAAGAGATTTATCTAAAGAAAAATAATGAGTATGAATTACAAACAGATTTTATTCTTAATACTAGGGTTAGATACACTTATTCTTCTTTTCCAAGTAACAGAGTTATCTATCTCTTATAAAGAAGTTCTTATTCTTGAGGGAGATATATCTTTCTTACAACTTCTTGTAAATAGTTCATTTTATCTCTTTGGAAGAAACGATTTTGCTTTGCGATTACCTATGATACTTTTTCATATTGGAAGTGCTATTCTTTTTTATGAGGTTTCCAAAGAGTATATTAAAAGAGAAAAAGATAGATTATGGTTATTGCTTGTCTATGTACTTCTACCTGGAGTAATGAGTTCTGCAATAGTTGTAAATAGTGCAGGAATTATTATTTTTGGTCTATTTTTATTTCTATATTTATATCAAAAGTTTGATGAAAGATATGTTTATGGACTTTTAATTCTCTATGCTTTTATAGAAGCTGATTTTTCATACCTATTTGCATCATTAGTTATATACTCTATATATACAAAAAATAGAAATTTTTTTATATTAAATATTATTCTTTTTATAATATCAATCTCTCTGTATGGTTTATATGTCAAAGGTGTTCCAAGTGGGCATTTTCTTGATACGATAGGTATATATGCAACAGTATTTTCTTCAATAGTTTTTGTCTATATTATCTATACTCTCTCTAAAAAATATATCTTAAAGGAGCTAGATATTATATGGTTTATATCTTCTACCGTTTTAATATATTCACTTATAATATCTTTTAGACAAAAAATAGCGATAGAACATTTTGCACCATATCTAATAATCGCTTTACCTCTCGCTGGAAACTTTTTTATTCGTTCTTATCGAGTGCGATTAAAACAGTTTAGAAAAAATTACAAAAATATTTTTATAGTTGCACTGAGTTTATTGTTTATACACTCTTTAATTATATTTTGTAACAAAGAGTTCTATGCTTTTATAGAAAAACCAAAAAAACATTTTGCGTATAAGATGCATATTGCAAAAGAGTTAGCTAAAAATTTACAGTTACAATCTATAAAATGTGTTACAACTGATAAAAAAATGTCGATGAGGTTGAAGTTTTATGGTATTGAAAGTTGTTCAGAAAATGTACTAAGTAAAATAGCAGTGAATAAAGTAAATGCAAAAAGTGTAACGGTTAGTTACGCAAATAGAGTTGTATATAGTGCTACTGTTACAAAATTAAACAGTAAATAAACCTATTTTCATTTTAAGCGATAATCTGAAGATGTTAATTAATGATAATATGTTAGACTTACTACCAAATTCAAAGATAGGGAGTTTCTATGGCTCAAAAAGCGATACGCGAATACGATGCTAAGTCAATCTTAGCAAAACATTGGAACAAATATTTTCCAGATTTTACTTATGCTTATGAAACTGTAATGGTTCAGAATGGTTCAGAATTAATTGAAACAGCAAAGACTAAAACTTGGTTAAATGAAAAGAAATTAGTTGCAAAACCAGATATGTTATTTGGTAAGCGTGGTATGAATGATTTAGTTCTTTTTAGAGATGCTAAACCAGGTGATGTATCTTTAGCTAAAGCTGCTTCTTGGATAGATGAAAAATCTACTGGCGATCAGAGTGTTTATTTCTCATTTGATGGAGATAAGCCAACTGGTGAACCATCTGTTGATAAGTTAACTAACTTTATTGTTGAGCCATTTACTCCACATACTGATGCTGAAGAGTATTATGTTTCTGCAACGTGTGTAGGTGACGATGATGTTATCTATATGTCAGCAGAAGGTGGTATCGCTATTGAAGAAAATTGGGATGAAAAAGTTACAGAAGTAGCATTTCCAATTACTGCAACAGAAGATGAAATTGCTGAAAAAATTCGTGCAAATGTACCTAAAGATGTAGCTGAAAAAGATAAAGCAAATTTTGCTGAATTTTGTATCGGTTTCTTTAAGGCATACCGTGAATTAAACTTCGCATACCTTGAAATCAATCCTTTTGTTATGCAAGGTAATAAAGTTGAACTTTTAGATATGGTTGCTAAACTTGATGATACTGCTGGTTTTATGATGGTTGAGGAGTGGGGTGATGTTGAATATCCTACTGCATTTGGTATGGAAGCTAAATCTCCAG
>CAZXSD010000031.1:20495-22265 GCA_964642985.1 uncultured Sulfurimonas sp. | reverse complement strand
GCAGTAATATTCCAATCTATATGACGAATATCATCACCAGCCATATATTCACGAAGTTCTACAAAGTCATACCCTTCACCTTGAAAAATAGAGGGATTATTTCCAACCATCTCACTAAACAACTGTCGTTTTGCTCGAACTAAAATTTTTTGTAATTTACTCATTATAATTTCTCATATTTTTCTTAAATTTATTTGTTTGAAGTATATCTAATCGTAGTTAATATTTAAAATGATTACTATTCACTAGTTGATTAAAACTACAAAAACAGTTACAATTTTAAAATAATAAAAAGAGGTAAAAACCTCTTTACAAAAATATGGAGAATTAATATGAAAAGAGTAGAAGCAATTATCAAACCGTTTAAACTTGAAGATGTAAAAGATGCATTAGCTGAAATTGGTATCGAAGGTATGACAGTAAGTGAAGTAAAAGGATATGGTCGTCAAAAAGGTCATAGTGAACTTTATCGTGGTGCAGAATATGTAGTAGATTTTTTACCAAAAATTAAGATGGAAATGATAGTTGATGGTTCTATGGTAGAACAAGTAACATCTGCTATCGTTGAAGCTGCTAGAACTGGTAAAATCGGTGATGGTAAAATATTTGTAAGTGATATTGAACAAATTATCCGTATTAGAACA
Organism: uncultured Sulfurimonas sp.; assembly: GCA_964642985.1. Lineage (GTDB taxonomy): Bacteria > Campylobacterota > Campylobacteria > Campylobacterales > Sulfurimonadaceae > Sulfurimonas. The sequence goes on along the minus strand of CAZXSD010000031.1, from coordinate 21,621 downwards.
GGTGAGACTGATATAGAAGCTATTTAACGTTAAATCCTTTCCAATCTCTTCACTTCAAAAAAGGTACTATTTTTTTAGTTCCTTTTTTTCTTCATAAGATAATATCCAATATACGTATCAGATTACATATAATTCTTCGCTATAATTGTAAACTAATACATTAAGAAGGAATTACTATGCTAGAAGAACTATTTGTTAAAAGCAGAGACTTTATAAATATTAATAATCTTGAATATAAAAGATACTTTATCACAACCAAAAAATTAGAACATAGATTATCTATTATTATTGGTTCTCGAGGTATTGGCAAAACTACTACGGTAGCTCAATATATAAAAAAATATCATTATAAAGATAGAGAAGCTCTTTATGTAAACCTTGATGATATTGAAAATACATCTAAATACACAATGACTCAAATAGCTGAAGAGTTTGTATTAAATGGGGGTAAACTTCTCTGTTTTGATGAAATTCATAAGTATGAAAACTGGTCAGCTGAGTTAAAAAATATCTATGATAGATTTGATACATTAAAAATAATAGCAACAGGAAGTTCTGCATTAGAGATAAATAAAGGAACTCACGATCTTAGTCGTCGTGCGATTGTATATACTATGGTAGGTATGAGTTTTAGAGAGTTTTTAGAACTTCATTATGGCTATAAATTTAATCCTTTCACTTTAGAAAATATAGTATCTCATCATATAGATATTGCAACAACAATTAAAGAAAGTATAGAAAAAAATAATCAAAAAATAATCCCTCTTTTTAAAAACTATCTTAAATATGGATATTATCCTTACTTTTTATCTATGCCAAATGAGATACTATTTTTTCAAACACTTCAACAAAATATTAATGTTTCAATTGAGAGTGATTTACTTAATATCTATCCAAAACTCAATGGAAATAGTATTAAAAAAATAAAAATGCTTTTGTCAGTCATTATAAAAAGTGTTCCTTTTCAAGCTAAAATAAGTGAACTTAAAAAAGCAACAGATATAAAAGATGATAGAACTCTTAAAGATTATTTAGCAAAACTTGATGATGCAGGACTTATAAAGTTATTATTACAAAATTCATTAAGTATGAAAGCCTTTGATAAACCTGAGAAAATATTTCTTGC
>CAZXSD010000031.1:0-20395 GCA_964642985.1 uncultured Sulfurimonas sp. | reverse complement strand
TACAAAATTCATTAAGTATGAAAGCCTTTGATAAACCTGAGAAAATATTTCTTGCTAATCCAAATTTAATGTATACAAGAGAACCAAATATTGGTAATCTAAGAGAGACATTTTTTGTAAATCAACTTGACAATTATTATAAAAATAAACAATCACTTAATGATAATGGAATATTTTCTAGTAAACAAGGGGATTTTTATTGTGAAGAGAAATATACTTTTGAGATAGGTGGCAAAAGTAAAGGGTTTAAACAGATAAAAGATATACCGAACTCTTATATAGCTAGTGATAATTTAGAAGTGGGGATAGGGAATAAAATTCCACTTTGGTTGTTTGGATTTTTGTATTAGAACAGTATTCTTAGTACCTTGAAAAGTTTTTTTTAATATATTAAACGATACAATTTATGCAAATAGGTTTTACAATAAACCTAAACTATAAATGGAGAGTATTATGAATAAATTTAACAAATTTGGGCTTAGTTTAGCAACAATAGCTATTTTAGGTATGGGTTTCACAGGTTGTGATAGTGACAGTGACAACGATAGTGATAGTGATAAACCTACGAGTATGCCATCAGGGCAAACTAATTTAGATGCTGGTACAACAGAAACTCCAACTGAATCATCAAAAACACCAACTGATGTAACAGTAGAGCGTGGTAAAGTTTATAATGCTACGGTAAAAGATAGTTCAGAACCTGCACAAGTTGCTACACAAAAAAATGGTGAGAATATATATACTTTCGCTGATACTCCAATATACCCTATTATCGTTACTGATGGTTGGATTGATGTTGATGGTGATGGTGAAAAGAGTGAAGGAGATATGGAATTAAATATGGAGATGAAATCATATTCTGATACTGTAACTCCTATTAGTACATACCTTGCTGAAGAAACTGATGAAGCAAAGAGAGAAGCTAAACTTAATGAACTTTTATCATCTTTAGGTATTGATGGTCTTACAGAAGAAGAGTTACTTGCATTACCATCAGAAACATCTATTGAAGCACAAATAGCTATTAATGCTGTATATGGTGAGATGATAGAAAGTGACTTTAATAACGAAGATTTTAACTTAAATGACTTAGGTGAAACAGTAAGTGAACTAGATGGTCTTTATTTTAATCCAGACCTAAGTGAATCGGATATTGCAATTGCAATGGAAACATATCTACTTGAAGAATCAAATTTAAAAAATGTATTTGAAGATTCTATGATTAGCGAAGCAGATATATCTTCTTATATGAATAATAATGAAAACCCATATACAGACAATCCAGAAGCTCTTGCACCTGTTGCTAGTATAAATGAACTATTAGATCAAACTTTTTATGCTATTGAACTTGATGGTGAGGATTCTTCTTATTCAAAATTTACAATACCTTCTTCATTTACTGTTGATTCAATAGATGATGAAAATCCTAGTGATAAAGACTACTATTTAGAAGATGCTCAGTGGGTTGAAGATAGTGAAGATGATTCTTATGACGATGACGATGACGATTATTCTTATGAAGACTCAACAGAAAAAGTATCTGTAAGTAATGATAAATTAGAAATTATCTCTTCTTATACTGAAACATACACTGATGATAATGGTGATACTACTACTGAAACAGGTACAGATGAAGTTATTATATCTATTGTTGAAGAAAATAATGATTACTTAGTTATTCAATATGAAATAAACGAGACTTCTGAAGATTCAGAAGGAAATATAGAAAGTGATTCTTTTATTGAAACTCAAAAATTCTACTTTGAACCAACAGTAGAAATGTTAGACCCTTCTTTAATAGACACTACAAATAGTTACTATTCAAAATCAAAAGTAACAAAAGTAGAAACTTCTAAAGAAAGAGCTTCAAAAAGAGTTGCTACAATCATCAATAAACTTTTTAATAAATAATAATTTTTATTGAAATAATTAGAACAGATTTCTATCTGTTCTAATCCACTAAGAGTTTATAACCGTAGACTTAGCCAATGCCTCTTCTATCTCCTCTTTTGTAATAGACCCCATTAAAGCTAACTCAACATCACCATCTTTTCCACTCACTTCCATGTTTTCGATTTTCTTTTTAGTTTCATCACTCATACAAGCACATGCACCTGTTGAACAGTTTTGTACCATTTTTACGATATTTCGTTTTTTAACTTCACCACTAAAAGCGATATTTACACCAAAACCTGTTGCATTTACATTTTTATTCATAAGTTTCCTTTATACTCAAATTATATAATAGATTAGACAATTAATGCTACAATAAAAAATTAAAAGGAAAGAGATGAATGAGATAAAACCGATATATTTAAAAGACTACAAAAAACCAGAATTTACAATAAAAGATGTTGAACTACTATTTGATTTATATGAAGAACACACAATAGTTACCAATAGTATGAATATTATAAAACTAGATGAAAATAGTGCTGATATAGAGTTAGATAGTATAGACCTAGAGCTTCAAGAGTTATGGTTAAATGACCTAAAACTTAAAGATGTACGTTATATATATAAAGATGAAAAACTTACTATTTTAAATGTTCCATCAGAGTTTACACTTAAAATTATAAATAAAATCTATCCTCATAACAATACTGAACTAGAGGGTCTTTATAAATCTGGAACTATATTTTGTACTCAAAATGAACCAGAAGGTTTTCGTCGTATCACTCCCTATCTTGACCGTCCTGATGTTATGAGTGTATTTAAAACTACTGTTATAGCAGATAAAGAAAAATATCCTCTTTTACTTAGTAATGGTAATAAAATTCAATGTCACGATAGTTTTGATAAACGTCATGGTGTTACATGGATAGACCCACATCCAAAACCATCCTATCTTTTTGCCTTAGTTGCAGGAGATTTAGGTGTAGTAAATGATGAGTTTACAACTGCTAGTGGCGAAAAAGTGGAGTTAAATATATACTGTGATATAGGAAATGAGTCTAAATGTACTCACGCTATGACATCTCTTAAACAGGCTATGATTTGGGATGAAGAAAAATATGGACGTGAATATGATTTAGATATTTATAACATAGTAGCCGTAGATAGTTTTAATATGGGTGCAATGGAAAATAAAGGTCTTAATATCTTTAACTCTCATTATGTATTAGCAGATGAAGATAGTGCAAGTGATGCAAACTTTATGGGTATTCAAGCGGTAATAGCACATGAGTATTTTCATAACTGGACTGGTAACCGTATAACTTGTAGAGATTGGTTTCAACTTACTCTTAAAGAGGGTCTTACAGTTTTTCGTGACCAAAGTTTTTCTGCTGATTTAAACTCTACTGAAGTACAACGTATTGAAGATGTTAAAGCGCTTAGAGAACGTCAATTTGTAGAAGATGCTTCTCCTACTGCACACCCTATTCAACCAGAGTCTTATATATCTATGAATAACTTTTATACATCTACGGTATATGAAAAAGGTGCTGAGGTTATTCGTATGATTTATACTCTTTTAGGCGAAGAAAATTATCGTAAAGCAACAGACCTCTATTTTGAAAGTTTTGATGGTCAAGCAGTTACGACAAACGATTTTTTATGGGCTATGAGTACAGCAAGTGGTATAGATTTAACTGCATTTAAATTATGGTACCATCAATCTGGAACACCTACACTCAAAGTAAAAGAAAGCTATGAAAACAACACATATAGTATAACTCTAACTCAAGTAGTTCCAGATGCAGTAGATGGCACAAAACAACTTCCATACTATTTTCCTTTAAAGATAGCGCTTATAGATGCAGATGGCAAAGATTTAGTGACTCAAACTATTATCGTTTCTAAAGAGAGTGAAACATTTATAGTGGAGAATATACCTACCAAAGCGACACTCTCTATAAATCGTGATTTTTCTGCTCCTCTAATTATAGAACAGGAAAAAACTGATTACTCCTTTTTAATGAAATATGATAGTAATAGTTTTGTGAAATATGAATCAGCTCAATCTTTTTGTGTAAAAACTTTAGAAGATATGATGAATAGTAAAAATATAGATGAAGAGTATGTAACGGCATTTGGTTATCTTCTTGATTTAGATATAGACCTATCATACAAAGCTCTTTTACTAGAACTTCCAACCGTTTCAACTTTAATGCAACGCCAAGAGGTGGTAGATTTTGACCCTATATATGAGGTTAAAGAGAAACTCACTTATCATCTAGCTCTTAAATATAAAGAGAAACTTTTAGAACTCTATACTCTAAACCATAAACCTACAAATAAAAATATAGATTCTATAAGTATGGGTGAAAGAGCTTTAAAAAACCGTTGTTTAAAACTTTTATCTGCTTTGGAAACAGAAGAAATCATAGAGCTAGTAAATACTCAATATAATAACTCTTTAACTATGACTGATAGAATAGTAGCACTTGATATATTGGAAAATATCTCTCCAAAATATGGAGAAATTGCTTTATCTCACTTTTATACAAAATATAAAAATGATACCTTAGTGATGAATAAATATTTTGCTATTCTTTCAGCTTCTAATCGTCAAGGTACCTTAGACAGAGTTATAGCACTTCAAAATGATGAGGTTTATGATGAAAAAGTTCCAAATCTTGTTCGTTCTCTTATCGGTGTATTTGCAAGAAATTATAAACACTTTCACTCTAAAGATGCTAAAGGGTATCAGTTTATTGCAGATAAAATAATAGAGATAGATACAATAAATGCACAGATGGCATCAGGACTTGCTGGAGCATTTAAAATCTATGCAAAACTTAATAGTGTAAATAAAAGTTTGATGGAAATTGAGTTAAAACGTATTATTGAAGTTGAGGGGTTATCTAAGAATGTTTATGAGATTGTTAGTAAGATTTTGAAGGTTTAAAAAGGGAGTAAATCCCTTTTTATTAAGCGTTTTGAGAAGCTTGTTGTTCTTCCATCTCTTTGCGAACTACATCCATATCTAATGCTTTTACTTGACCAAGAACATCTATAATATTTTCTTCAGTTAAAACACCAGCTTGTTGAAAAATTCCTATGCCCTCTTTCATTATGATAGTTGTTGGAATTGAACGGATTTGGAAATGTCCAGCTAAATCTTGTTCATCTTCTGTATTTACCTTTGCAAATGTAATCTCAGGAAGTTTTTCAGAAGTTTTTTCGAAAACAGGTCCAAAAGTTTTACATGGTCCACACCAAGGCGCCCAAAAGTCTATAATAATAATTTCATTTTCTGAAATAGTTTTCTCAAAGTTACTTGCATTTAATGCTATTGTTGCCATTATTTATTCCTCGTATAATATAAATGAATTTTAACATATTTAATTAATTTATATATTAATGACAGTCTGTTAATGTCTTCAACGGATCTACAATATACTCATAACCACTATAAATAGTATAAGCTCCATATAAAATAACTGCAATAGAAGATAGACTCATCATCATATTTCTAAAACTTGTAGCAGAAGCTAATGAGGATAAAAAACCTAATGCAAACATAGCTGGTATAGTGCTAAGTCCAAATATAGCCATCACTAAAGCACCTAAAAGTGGGTCTGCTGTACTGGCAGCAGTAATTGCAAAGAAATAAACAAAGCCACATGGTAAAAGACCATTTAACATACCTAATATAAAAAAACTTAGGTTTGATTTTGAATTTAATACCGATTTAAAAGCAACTTTATAAAGGGAAGAAGAGGAAAAAGAGTGTTCTATTATCGTTAAAAACTTTATTTTTCCCATTAAAGATAATCCTGCTAATATCATCACAAAACCAGTAAAAATTAACAATCCACCATTGGCATCATTACTAAAAGTAGCTACACCACCTAATGCTCCAAACATAGCACCTAAAATTATATATGTTAAAACTCTACCAAAAGAATAGAGTAGATGTTCTGTTGATTGCGATAGTTTAGAACTTTGAGGGTCTATTTTTATAGTAGAATATGCTAAAACTATCCCTCCACACATACCGATACAATGACCAAAAGAACCTAAAAAAGCGATACTGATGATAGTTATAATATTTACTGTTTCCATTATTTTCCTAAGAGCTGTTTTTTAATTAAAGGATTATTCATAGTTTCCCCTCTGAGCATCTTTAAACGCATAATATTATACGTCACAAATTTATCTTTTTTAAACTCATACGCTCCAAAACCATAGCCCATAGGTGTTATATCTATTAAGGAATAAAATGCTTTTTTACCATCTATCCATTTTTTAGAATCAACACTCATCACCCAAATAACCACTTCATCTTTAAAATCTTTATCTTTAAGCCAATTTATAAATCCACCATGGTCATGAAAAAACCAAGTCTTTCCATTTTTTGCCACCACTTGAGAAGCATAATGTAAGTCTTCAATAACCATACCACAATCACTATCTTGATATTTATTAAGTTGCATTTTTAATGGTAGTTGTTTGAGGTTTCCCTCTTTGACAACTATCATATTTTGCTTAGACGCGAGGGATAAAAATATTGTTACTATTATTGCTATAATAACAAATATAATCAATATCGGTGTTAATTTTTTCAGCATTTTATCTCCTTTTTTTACCCTTACCTGTATCATCATAAATCAAAAAGGTTTTTAAATCTTCGTGCATACTATTATTAAGGGTCTCCCAAATTTTCTGTTTTTGAGTGTAACGTTCAATATCTTCAGTTTTGCTCTTTTTTATATCACGAATAAGATAGTGATAACGTACTATCTGTTTTGTGTAATCACTCACAAAACTCCAATTTTTTATAATCTGATAACTTCTCTCTTCATGGTCTGTAAAACTATATTCATTAAACTCAATATCTTCTTCATCTTTTCTATAAGCAGTAGATGGTTTTCCTATATCATGTAAAAGTGCAGCTGTAAGAAATTTATAATCTTTTGCTTTTAAAACATTATATGTAACTCTTAATGTATGGATAAATATACCATGTTGATGCCATTTATTTTGCACAAAAAATAGTGATTCTAAAAATGGTTTTGAGTAAAATTTGTTATATATCTCGTTCATATTTCCTCTTTTGTCATAGGGTGGTAAACATCTACAGTATCTTTTAAATTTTGTTTTTGTATATGTGTATATATCTGTGTTGTTAAAAGTGAAGCGTGACCTAATAACTCTTGAACCACTCTTAAATCTGCTCCACCCGTAATTAAAGATGTTGCATAAGAGTGACGTAAAATATGGGGAGAAACACCTAAATATTTTTGAGTTATCTTATAGGCAGAGATACGACTTAATTTATTGCCTTTATAATTACACCAAATATAATCTTTTTCATATTGAAACTCTTTTAAATATGCAGTTATCGCATTAAGTGCTACCTTAGCAACAGGAACTATACGTTCTTTTTCACCTTTAGCATGAGTTATTCTAAGCCATTCACCCTCTATATCTGCTCTATTTAACTCCAAACATTCACTAATTCGAGTTCCAGTAGCATATAAAAAAATGATAAGTGCATAATCACGAAGACCTATCCAGCTTGACCTATCTATAAGAGCTAAAGCATTTTGAATTTCGATAAATGTTAAAAACTTAGGAAGTAACTTTGGGATTTTGGCAAATTTCAATCTGTTTTTTTCATTATTAAAACGATTTTTATAACAAAAATCAAAAAATGAGTTTACTGCTGAAAACTTTCTATTTAATGTTCTTTTATTTTCATATTTAGAAAGAACTTCGAGGAGAGTTTTAGAGTCTATTTTTATAAGTGCTTTATTAAGCTCTAACTCAATAGACTCTAAGTCACTTGTATAAGCCTTAACACTAGGCTTACTAAGTGCTTTTGTTACAAATATATATTCTAAAAATGCTTCAAGTTCATTTGACATTTAGAAAGGTTATTTTATAGAGATATATTCATCATCAATATAAAAAACTTTATCTCCAATAAATAGATAATCCTCTTCAATATTAACATTATACACACTATATTGTGTCATATCTTTTTTATCTAGGACTATCATATAACCCTCTTTTTCTAAAAGATAGAGTTTATCTTCATCAGCTATCATTGCTAAAAAATGAGCAAAAGGAAATTTTGTTTTTGTATTGAGATCTAAATTAGAGTTTAAAGATATAACTTCACCCTGCTTTGTTGTAATAAAAATATTTTCATTATCATAAATAATATTTCTAATCTCATACTTTACTCGTGTTTCCTTACTAGATATAGAAAGTATTGTTGTATTTGTAGCTGCAATAATTTTATTATCTATAATATTAAAATAGATAATATTATTAAAAGTATTTTTAGATGAAACTATAATTGTTCGTAATCGTTTTTTCAACTGAATATTTACAATAATAACCTTACCATCTAAAGTAGAATACACAACCAAACCATTCATAAAATATGGAGCGACTATCCGTGCATCAACAGCCAAAGATTTACTTCCCTGCTCTTTTAAGATAGTTTCTTTTGTTTGAATATTATAAAGGGCCATCTCATTATCAGCAAACAGTACCGCTAAGTTATTATCTTTAACACTAGCAGTTGCGATAGTTTTTTTGAGTTCAAAAACAATCTCTTTAGAACTCTCTTTACTAGAAAGAGTAAGGTTTCCATCTATTTGAGAACTAATAATCCAACCATCACTATCAGAAATAACTCTTTGTGTATCATCAATTTTTATATTAACAATCCCATCTTTAGTAAGCACTGTTCTATCTTCTAAAAGAGCAAGATTTGAGCCTACATCTATTATAGACAAATTTCTATCTCCATATCGAGACCATTCATCTTTAACTATTTTTGGTTCAAACACTTTTTTAGAACTACATCCAGAAAACATTACAAAAGATATACCAACTATAAAGACTAAAAACTTATTCAAAATTCTATTTTACCCCATAATGAAGTAACGATTTTGCTACTCTATAAAGAGATGAATTCTCATTAATTGAGGATAATTGTTGATGAGCTAAATCTGTTTTACCACTATTCATAAGAATAACAGCACTTTGAACTTTTGCTAAATCTCCATAAATTGTATTTTGTTTCAGTGCATAACTATCTAGTTTAGAAATATCTTGAGAATTTACTGCCAATTCATAAGCCACTAAATCATCTACAATAGGAGTTTTAGAACTCTCTAATTTTTTTAAAGCTTCCATATCTTTATTTACAATAGCTTGAGAATAATTCCAAACATCAAATAAAGCAGGACTTAAAGATTGTAAATCTGCTAAAGCCTGCGCATTTGATGAATCTTTTTCTAAAACTGAAAGAGCTTTATTTGCTGAAGCAATATTACTTGATTTATTCAAATCATAAGCTATATTTCCACTAACAGCGACTACTACAAAAACTACTGTACCTATCATTACATTCTTATACTTTTTTACAAATTTTTCAGTTACAACAGCTCGTTCAAAGAATTTTTCTTCAGAACTTAATTCCTCTTTAACCATCTCTATATCATTTTTTAAACTCAAAAATCTTCCTTTATCTTATATTTTTCAAAAATTTTCTAATACTATCTCAAACTTTGTTAAAGTTTTCTATAAAATCAGCATAGCATCACCATAAGAGTAAAATCTATACTTCTCTTTAATAGCTTCAGCATATAACTTTTGTGCTGTATCCACTCCTACAAAAGAAGCTACTAACATCAACAATGTTGATTTTGGTAGATGAAAATTTGTAAGGAGATGATTTACACGTTGTGGTTTATTGTTTGGGTGTAAAAATAGGTTTGCTTCACCACTTTGAAACTCTTTATGGCGAACATAAAACTCAACTGTACGCGTAGATGTTGTTCCTACACTTAAAATAGGTATATCAGAATCTAAAAGTTCTTTGGCATTATCCGAAATATCATAATACTCAGAGTGCATAGGGTGGTCTGTAATAGTCTCAACTTCAACAGGTTTAAAAGTACCACTTCCAACATGAAGAGTAACGTATTCGTGAGGATATTTTTCACAGATACGTTTATGCTGTTCATCTGTAAAGTGAAGTGATGCTGTTGGAGCAGCTACCGCACCCTTCTCTTTTGCAAAAACACTCTGATATTCCTCTTCATCTGAACTATCATCATCTCTTTGAATATAGGGTGGTAAAGGAACGTGACCTATCTTATCTAATATAGGTAAAAGCTCTTCAAACCTTACTATATAGTTGTCTATATAGAAATTTACAACACGACTACCATCATCCTTTAACTCTTTTACAATGGCTATTAAATTTTCATCAAAAAGTATCTTTGTATCTACTTTTACTTTTCCTCTTATATATACATTGACATCATTTGCATTTAATGCACGATTTATAAGAAGTTCTATTTTCCCACCACTTGGTTTATGTCCAAATATTCTTGCTTTAATCACTTTTGTATTATTAAAAATTAATGCAACATCATCTGGAATAAATTTTTCAAAATCATAAAAATAGGAGTGAGTAATAGTATCTGTTTTTCTATCATAAACAAGAAGTTTAGCATTATCACGTGGAGAAGCTGGATGAGTAGCTATAAGTTCACTCGGGAGAGTGAAGTCATAGCTTGATGTTAAAAGTTCCTTATCTGTCACTTTTTTTCTCTACTGCTATCTCATCTTCTTCGTCATCCTCGTCCTCATCTTCTAGTGGAGGTGCAGGATTTACAGCACGTACTATTAAAATAGATAAACCATAAAGAACGATTAATGGACCAGCCATAAGAAGTTGTGTAAGAACATCAGGTGGTGTAAGTAATGCAGCCACAATAAAGATAATAATTATCGCATATTTAAAAAAGGCTATCATCTGTCTATCATCTACAAGACCTAAAAGTGCTAAGAAATATGCAAAAACAGGAAGTTCAAATGCAAGTCCAAAACCAAACATAATTTTTGTAAAGAACCCTACATAATCTTCTATATTAATTAATGGTGTAAATTTAAAACTACCAAATGTAATTAAAAAATCAAATCCAAAAGGGGTAACAACATAGTAGGCAAATAAAACACCTACCGTAAACATCGTCGTTCCACCTACTACAAATGGAATAATCATTTTTTTCTCATTTGCATATAAACCAGGTGCGATAAAAGCCCATATTTGAGAAAGTATTACAGGGATAGATGCCATAATAGCAGCAAAAAATGCAACCTTAATCGCTACAAAAAATGCACCACCAACTTGAGAAGTTGTTATCATACCATCTGCTGCATGAAGAGATTTTTTACCAACCTCTATGAGTGCTGTATCTAAAGGAGCAACCATCCAACTTAAAAGTGGTTCATGAAAATAGAACATTACAAAGAACATAACTATTAAACTACCTACTGAGATACCTAAGCGCTTTCTTAGTTCTACTAAGTGTGGTCTAAGTTCATTAAACATTTTTACCCTCTTTTTTATCTAAACTTACTGAAGGTTTTTTAGCAAATGTAACCGTTTCTTGTTTTGGAGCAGGTTTAGCATCATCCTCTTTTGGTTTATCACTTATCATATCATCTGCATAATCTGATATATTACTATTTAAAGAGTCCATATCTGTAACTCTTGATATTTTCTCTTGAGCATCAAGCAACTCTTTTTTATAAGCAAGTGCTTCCTCTTTTATCTCAGATACATTTATCTCTTGTTCTAATGAATCTTTAACATTTCCTATCGTCTCTTTAGCATTTTTAAAAAATTTAGCTATATCCACCATCGCACTAGGCAATTTATCAGGACCTAAAAACAGAATAGCGATAATAGCAATAACCATTATTTCGGTAAAACCCAAACCAAACATATAAAACCTTTTTATATAAATTAAGTTGTTGATTTTAGCTAAAGAGTGATTAATTATTGCATAGTATAAATAAAGAAAATAATAAAAAAGAGAAAAGAGGTCTAAAAAAAGAAAAAATCTTCACTTTCTCAAAAGAAAATGAAGATTTAAGAATAAAAAATACTAGTTAGCGTCTTGATCTACTATTTTACCAGCAGAGATCCAAGGCATCATTTCACGAAGATTATTACCAGTTACAGTAATTAACTTAGTTTTATCATTTGTTCTCTCAGCATTCATACGAGGATAACCAGCTTGACCTTCTAAGATGAAATCTTTTGCAAATCTACCATCTTGAATTTCAGTAAGAATATCTCTCATTGCTTGTTTAGACTCATCATTGATAACACGTTTACCAGAAACATAATCACCATATTCAGCAGTGTTAGAGATAGAGTATCTCATATCAGCAATACCACCCTCAAACATTAAATCAACAATTAGTTTAAGTTCGTGAAGACACTCAAAGTAAGCTAACTCTGGTGCATAACCAGCTTCAGTTAATGTTTCAAATCCAGCTTGAACTAATGCAGTTGCACCACCACAAAGAACAGCTTGTTCTCCGAAAAGGTCAGTTTCTGTTTCATCTTTGAAAGTTGTTTCGATAATAGCAGTACGACCACCACCAATAGCAGAAGCGTAAGAAAGAGCTAACTCTTTAGTAGTACCTGAAGGATTTTGACCAACAGCAATTAAATCTGGAATACCACCACCACGAACAAACTCAGAACGAACAGTATGACCTGGAGCTTTTGGAGCGATCATAGTAACATTGATATTTTTAGCAGGATTAACACGACCGTAGTGAATGTTAAAACCGTGACCAAAAGCGATAGTAGCACCATCTTTTAAGTTTGGAGCAATTTGTTCAGCATAAATTTCAGCTTGATTTTCATCTGGTAAAAGAATCATTACAACATCAGCTTTTGCAGTTGCTTCAGCAATAGTAAGAACTTCAAACTTTTTAGCTTCAGCTTTAGCCCAAGAAGAACCACCTTTACGAAGACCAACAACAACAGTAACACCACTATCTCTTAAATTTTCAGCGTGAGCATGACCTTGTGAACCAAAACCAATCATTGCAACTGTTTTACTTCTAATTAACTCTAAACTTGTATCTTTATCATAATAAACATTTAATGCCATATTAATATCCTTGTGGGGGGAGTTAAGAGATTTCTCTTAACAAAATTTTGTGGCATTATACTCAAAAAAGAGTAAAACTTTTATTAGATTAAACTTCTAATTTTCATCAAATTATTTCTGTTAATCTGACACAATGTATAATACGAAAAAATATAAGGCTATCTATGAAAAAATTCAACCTGTTTAATGAAATAATTATTGCTAAAAAGACAGATTTACTCAATGCTATTAACACATCTAAAGAGTTTGTTATTACTATTAATGGTGAAGTAAAACACGAGCCATATTTAACTACAGATGTTTTCGTATATAAAGGTAAACATACAAAAGCTCCTGTGAGTGCTATGATGCCTATTAAGGTTCCATCTTTATCTGATATTTTTGGAAAAAATTATCAGATAGTAGAAGATGGAGAGAGAGTTCTTATCAAAGCATTTTCAAATTGGCAAGAGCTAATAGGTTTAAATACACCAAACGCTTCGTATGATGACACAACAGCCGATGGTGTTGCAGAATTTTCAAATAAAGATTTAGAAGAGATGGGTTGGTATGCAACTGATTTTAATGTAGACTATAGAGATTTAGTTACTTTACTAGAAGAACAATGTGAAGGTACTGTTTTATGTATAGAGCAGGAAGAACCTTATCAGTTTAGTGGTCTTGGTTTTATAGCAAACCATGAAGAGGCTAAGAAAGTGATGTTTTTACATTGTCAAAATCATATCAAAGACAAAATTGCCAATGATGAAGATTTTGAAAAAGATGGTTTGACTGAAGATGAGATTACGGCTGGAGTATTTTTCGGGGTTTTGTAGAAAAAAGAGAAGTTAGAAATACTCTAACTTCTTCATCTTTTTCTATTGTAATTCTCTCTTTTATCTCTTTTTGAACATCTAAAAAAGAACTTTCACACTCATTATAAAATTCATTAGCATTTTTCAAAGAAAGAGTACATACCTCAACCCCAAACTTTACAAGATATTTTTTAGCCCACCACTTTTTACTCCCCATTAAATTAAGTGCTGAAATATCATTTTTTATATAGATAGTTGTGCATATAACATCATAAGCTGGGGCTAGTTTTATATTTTCTTTGTCACTATATAAAAGTCCAAAGTTTTTAAGATGCGCATCACCATTTTGAACTAAGTTATTGATAACTATCATTTTAAAAAACTGAATAAGGGAACTTTTTTTATTTTTTGGTGATACAAAAGCCTTTATACTTTTAGCTATCGCCTCATAAGTTCCCTCATATTTGTCAGATGCCTGTTTAGCTTGAATAACACACATATCTTCAAAACCTAAATATGTTCCATCATCTCTAACATCAAATCGCTTCATAATGAATAGTTTATTATCATTTGAAAGATAAAATTCAGGAACACTCACACCTGCTTTTTTAACAACTTGCATAGAGTAATACTCATTTATCGCTAAGTTAGGATATTCATCTCCCCACGATTTTACTATATAGTCTTCAAGTGCTAAAGTTGCTTTATCGTGTATCTGTGCTAAAACTTTAGGTTGTACACCACTTAATCCAGATTTTAAAGCAAATCTAGTAACTAAATCATCAAAAAGTGTTTTAGATTTAGGATAAAGGAGATTATCTAATGTTAAAATACTCTCCTCTTGCATTTTAAGATGGGTATAATTTACTCTTCCCTTAATATTTGGCGACATCAATTTTAATAAACCAAAATCATCAATTTTAGTAAGTTTTGAAAAATGTTTTTTTATGATAGAAAGAAGATAACCCTCTGGTAAGTGCATCTCAAAAATAGGAAAAAGTTTAGTAGCATTATAATCTTTATAACGATTTGGCATAGTCAAAGATATATAATCATCTTCATTTTCACTACTATATTTAAAGATAAATTCATCATTTTCAAACAAAAGATTCCCACTTATATTTTGATTAGTTTTAACTAAAACACTATCGTCCATCACGCAACTCCTCAAAAGTTGGAAAGGCAGATTTTTCTTTTAATATAAGTTCAAATCCTACATAATCCATTATCTCAATCACTTTATTAAAGCCTATATTAACAGCTTTTCCTGTTTCAAAATTACTTATAGTAGCTCTTGACATATTTAAGTCAGTGGCTAACTGCGCTTGTGTTATCTTCTTGTATTTTCTAATTTTGAAAAGCTCTTCTCCGTATTCTTTAAATTCCATTTTTCTACTTTATGTGTAATATAATTGATATTTTAGCGTTAATTGTTGGTTTTGTGTAATATATTTTACTTTAAATACAGTTTTTTTAAGGACATAGTTCAAACTCTATAGGAGTCACGAATAAATTCGCGATACCGTTTGTGGTTTATATACTTTAAAAAGAAACTCTTGCTGTAAATTTAAAAGTTTGTAGCATCTCACTTCTATAATAAATTAAGTTTGCAGTTTGCACCTCTTCTTCTGTTTCTTCTTGACTCATTTCTAAAAAATATTCTAAATTATAGAGAGCACCAACTTCTAAGACAGCATACTTAAACTTAAACTCTTTTAAATACCCAAGATTTAACCCTGTTTGTACATTCATAGAAGCATGAGTATCTAAATCTGTTGTACCCGATTCTTCAACTGTTTTTTCTGCTTCGTCACTAAGGTCTATAAAACTAACACCTGCTCCAAAATGAGTACCAATTAAAAAATCATAATAGATATAGTCTATTCCTATAGATGCAACAAGTTTCTTAGAATTAAATTCAGAATCTAAGAAATTTAAGTCATCCCCATTTGTTTGATTAGAAAAAATCACAAAAGGAAATGTGCTATCTTCGAAGTCAGCTTTGAAATAAATAAAAGCATCTTGTACAGGTATAACATCTAACATCATTTTATAGGAGTATTTTGTTTTATCCATAACAAAATTTTCTACTATATTATCTCTTACATAAACTCCTGAAAATCTTGCATCTCTTTTAAAGAACTGGTGTTTACTTGTATGGTTGAGCCAAATATTCGTATGTTCAAGTTTTCCATATCCTCCAATAAATTCAGTAATTTTTACCTTTAATTGAGTTTGTATATTGTTTTCTGCAAAACTGTTTGTTTGAAGGTTATAAGAAAAATTATAATTTCCTATGGCAAAGTTTATTTTTTTGTACTCTAATTCTATTGAGTCAAAATTATAATTACCACCATCACTTAAAAAAATTTCTTCATCACCTTCATGCTCTCTAATATCATTATTAATATTAAGTGTCATTAGTTCATAACCATATAGAATATCAACAGTAATAAAGTCGCTTATTCTATCTCTTTTTTCATCTGTATCTAGTGCTAGGGAGGTTTGTAAACATTCCCATCGAGATGATGGGAACAAAAAAATAAACTGCTCTAAAAAACTGATTTAAAGAACTGTTCCACAGGAAGTATAGATATGGAAATAGATGTAAAACCTACGATAAAAGATAACCATCCAAATACCATTAAAAAAGAAGTTAATTTATCTAATCTATTTTTACTATTTTTATTAGCTTGTAGTATAATACCTACATATGCAAGTAGTAGCATTATTAATGATAAATTTAATGCTACAATGGCTGTATACAAAGAATAGTTATCTTGTATATTTACTGATGACTTAAACAATAATGCTACTAAAGAAGTTGAGTTTATCCCTATTAGAAGCTTATGCCAATCTAATAAACCTTCAATCTCATCTTTTTTCATTTCTATATTAAAAAATTTCATACCTACTTCAACCCACTAACATCAAAAATATATTCTGAAGTAAACAAATGCTCACCAACTAACTGCTGTGGCACACCAGCATCAGAAAAATGTCCAACAGTTTTAGGAAACTCTTTATTTGTTACATCTATAATATTAAGAGTATTAGTGCTATTACCATAAAAAATATAATTTCCATAAGAAAGAATTTTTGCTCCCCTCTCCTCTATCCTATATGTATTTGCTTTTCCTAAAAATTTTATCTCTTCAATATTTGAAATATCATAACTCTCAAAAAAGTTGTATCCACCAAGATAAAGATAATCTCCATCTAATGTCATAGCTCGGACATCCTTTGTTATTAAACGTTTTACAAATATAGGATTTATTTTATCAGATATATCTATGATAACCACTCCTTCTTTCTGCTCATGATAATTTCGAGTTGAAGCAAGAAAAATATAATTATCTTTTATCTCTATATTCGCAGCATATATTTCCTTTACACTAATACTTCCAACAATCTCCATATTTTTAGGGTCACTTATATCTACAATATGAGTTGATGTACCACACGCCACATAAGCATAGTCACCCGCTATCTTTATATCTCTAGGTTTAATATCAAAATCCAAACCAGTAATATTTTTAGGGTCACTTGGGTCACTCACATCTACCGCGACCATACCTTTTTTATCATGATTTTCCCCACCTCTATCATAAAGATAAAAGAGTGTATCTCCAGATTTTTTTGGATTAAATGCACCATACTTAATACCAAGAGTAGAAATTGTTGTAATATTCAAATTATTTATACTTGAGATATCAAGTATATAGGATTCAATAGCGCCCCTATCAACAAGAAAAGACATAGTATAAAGATAATCTCCATCAACAACATTACCAAAACCAGCTAACCCTTTGAGTGGTACAACAGGACTTGTTTTTGTATCTATATTTACTTTTGAAAGAGTACCATTACCGTGAGTATAAGCAAATCCATCTGCCACAACTACCTTCCATATGAAACCTACATTACCAAAATTTCCTTTATAAGTAATATTTGACAAATCACTCATATCTAACAGAGTTAAACCTCTACTTCTATCAGCGACATAAGCTATATCATCTACTATTTTAATATCATTTACGTAAGAAAAAAATGTTGTAAATGTTGTAAAAGAGTGGTCTATAGTCATATTTGCTGGGTCAGATATATTTATTATACTGTTTGAAGTAATTATATGGTCTCCTGATATAGTTTGTATTTTATCATTATAATTAGAAGTGGCAATAGAATCTACTTTCGTAGGACTTTCAGGGTCACTTACATCTATAGATGCTAAATAATTATCCTTTGCTGAATATATATAATCCCCTCTTTTAAAGAGTTTATATGAAGAAGAATTCTCATAGGAACCTTTTAATGTAGGATTTTCTTTATCACTTATATCTATGATTTTTAAACCACCTTTGCCATCCTCTGCCTTACCATCAGCTATATAAGCATAATCACCATCTACAAGCACATCTAAAGCTGATCCATTTGTATCTATCACACCTTCAAGTTTTGGAGAAGTTGGGTCTGTTATATCTATGATTTTAAGTCCTGCATCACCATCTGCTACATAAGCATAATTTCCATCAATAACCACTTTTCGTGCATCTGTAGTATCTTTTGTACCTACAACTGTCATAGTGTTGTTATCTTCTAATTTTACAATTTCAAGACCTCGTTCACCCGATGCTAGATATAAATAGCCATTCTCTTCTACGAAATTATTTAAAGTTATGTCTAAAGTTGAAACTACATAAGGTGACATCGCATTGTATTTTTCAGTAGCGTTGTTGTCTGATTCTATGTTTCGGGCTAGTTTTGCTGCGCTTTCCTCTGCTTCTTTTGCTGAGGCTTCCTCTCTTAGTTTTTGATTGTAAACTGCTTCATCAAATATACCTGCTTGAGAAAGGTTTATGTTAAGTGGAGCTGTTTGAAAAGATGCGATGTTATTCCAACTTA
Source organism: uncultured Sulfurimonas sp. (assembly GCA_964642985.1). Taxonomy (GTDB): domain Bacteria; phylum Campylobacterota; class Campylobacteria; order Campylobacterales; family Sulfurimonadaceae; genus Sulfurimonas. The sequence continues at coordinate 1,803 of CAZXSD010000031.1, read as the reverse complement.
GCCAGAGTGGTTTTGTTACTGGATAAGAGATCTCTAGTGGATTATCTTCTTCTGAGTTCATATCATCGCATAAAAGGGTATTATCTCCACTCTCTTTATCTGTGTATGTACAGTTTATATCTACACCAAAAAGTTCGCCTTTTGATATATTTGTTAGCTCTTTAGCTAAAAGTGTATCTTCTTGATAGAGATTTTCAGCATCATAGTCTAAAAAGAGGTTTATTTTTCCCTCACTTTTAAAGGATGCATGTATCTCAAAACCTGTTGTTGTATAATTTATATCACTTGAAACAAACTTATCTGCTTCACCTTGTATATTTGTAAAGCCATCTACATGAGTAGAGGTATAAAAAGTATAGTTACCCCCAAGAATAATATTTCCCATAGTTATCTTTGTAGAGTTCTCCTCTGGAAACTTTCCAATACGATTTCCATCTATATTTACAAGACAATCACCCTTTACAATCTCCTCTTTAAGCATTGCTTCATACTTTGTTTCATCTGTGATAGTAAACTTTGTCTCACATCCTAAACTAGGGTACAATGTAGTATTTGTATCGAAGTTTACCTCTGCTGTTAGATTGCCGTAGATAATACTATAAATACCTTGAAGTTTATTAATCTCAACTATTGGTTCTTCAACTATTTCAGCTGGAAGTTCCTCTAGCACTACGGAGTTATTATCCTCTTCTACTGTCTCCACATTTGGAGCAGATTCATCTTCTGCAGGTGAACTGTCGTCACTTCCACCACACCCAACAAGCAGTAATGTTGCTAAGGGGATAGAGAGTAAATTTGTATATCTCATATTTTTACCTTTATATTGTTTTATAATGGTAAGTATACCCCCCCCTGTTTAAGGTTAGTTTAATTTTTAGAGGAATGTTGTAATTAATAAAATACAATATAACCTTGCAATAGTCTCTGTATTTAACAATATTTTTAGATAATGAACGCTATATTTAATACTAAATTAAATATCTATTGAAGGATGGATTATGCAAACTATTTTGTCAAATTATACAGCGAGTATTACAGAGTTCAAAAAATCACCAATTAAATTGCTAGAAGAATCGGGAAATGAAGTAATTGCAATACTAAATCATAATACTCCAAGTGCCTATTTAGTTTCTAGTGCTTACTATGAAAAAATAATGGAAATTGTAGATGATTATTATTTAGCCCAAGAAATTCAAGAGAGGTTAAATGATGGGGAAAAATCTATAAGAGTTAATATAGATGATTTATAACTTAGATTTTAAACCTAAAGCATTGAAAGAATGGGATAAACTCGATAAGCCGATAAAAGAGCAGTTTAAAAAAAAGATAAAAGAGAGACTTGAAAATCCCATAGTTAAGAGTGATAAACTTAGTGGTTATTAAAAAGTATAAAGTTCAATACAAAGAACTTTCTTTAAAGGGAAATTATTCCCTTCTTTCCATCTTTATAATATCTCTCCCTCTAGTTTTTCTTCAAATGCTTAATAGAAACCAAATAACGTTCTAAAATAATCTTAGCCGAAATAGAGTCTATCCGACCATCACGAATATATTTTATCTCCCCTTTCATCAAGTTTTCTGCCTCTTTAGAACTTCCTGCCTCATCTTGATAGATAAGTTCCCCTTTAAAATCAACTAAATTCATAAAATGAGCTATACGACGTCTCATCTCATCTTCACTACTTCCACCTAGAGGAATACCTATCACAACTGTATCAACTTCCCATTCAGCTATCACTTTTTTTACTTCTGCTGATGCCTGATTACGATTTTTACGTATTACTGCTGGTAATGGTGTCACTA
>CAZXSD010000030.1:0-22492 GCA_964642985.1 uncultured Sulfurimonas sp. | reverse complement strand
TGGTTTCTTACTAGATGCTCTTAAATTTGGTGCGCCTCCACATGGTGGTTTTGCTTTAGGTTTTGATAGACTGATGATGATTATTACTAAAAAAGCTAGTATTCGTGATGTTATTGCATTCCCTAAAACTCAAAAAGCTTCTTGTGTACTTACAAAAGCACCAAGCTCAGTTGATAATACACAATTAAGAGATTTACATATTCGTCTTAGAGAGCAAACAAAAGCATAATGAAAAAACTATTTTTAATTATCGGCGCACCAGGTAGTGGAAAAACTACCGATGCTGAATTAATTGCAGAGAAAAATGAGAATATAACTCATTTTTCTACTGGCGATATGTTAAGAGCTGAGGTAGCGTCTAAAAGTGCAAGAGGTCAAGAGATAGAACAATATATCTCTAAAGGTCTAATTGTTCCTATTGAGATAGCTATAAAAACTATTATAGATGCTATAACTTCAGCATCTACTGATATTGTCATACTTGATGGCTATCCTAGAAGTATTGAACAACTTAGTGCTTTAGATGGTTTCTTAAATTGTCAAGAACTAATAAAACTTACTAATGTTATTGAAGTCGCAGTATCAGAAGAAACAGCAAGAGATAGAGTTTTAGGTCGCGCTCGTGGTGCTGATGACAACAATGAAGTGTTTGATAATAGAATGAAAGTCTATTTAGAACCACTTAAAGAGATTCAAAATTTTTACAAGGCTAAAGATATTTTAAAAGTTATTTCTGGCGAGGGTAGTATTGAAGAGATAGTGTCTGAGATGGAAATTTTTATAAACTCTAAGATATAGATTCTGAACTTAATTCAGAATCTATTATCTATTTTTTACCCTAATTTAGCAATAATATCAGCTTCAACATGAACAATATCAGCAGTACCATCAACAGTGATATATGTTAATGTTTTAATATTTTGAGCTTGTTCTTTGTAGTAACCGATAAGTGGTTGTGTTAAATCGTGATATACTTTTAAACGTTCTAAAACAACTGACTCTTTATCATCATCACGTTGTACTAAATCTTCTCCAGTTACATCATCTTTACCTTCAACTTTTGGAGGATTATAAGCTATATGATATGTTCTACCACTTGCTAAATGCGCACGACGCCCAGCCATACGAGTAACTATTTCACTATCTGGAACATCTATCTCTATAACTGCATCTATACTAATACCAGCATTCGTAACAGAATCAGCTTGTGCAAGTGTACGAGGAAACCCATCTAAAAGATACCCATTTTTACAATCATCTTCAGCCACTCTATCTTTAACAAGACCGATAATAATCTCATCAGTTACAAGTTGCCCAGAATCCATAGCTTTTTTAGCCATTTTTCCCATCTCTGTTCCAGCTTTAATAGCTCCTCTTAACATATCTCCAGTAGAGATTTGAGGGATATTGTATTTTTTTGTCAAAAATTGAGCTTGTGTACCTTTTCCAGCACCCGGAGCTCCTAATAGTATTATTCTCATTTTTTATCCTAATATTTTATTTAAAATTAATCTTCTTCTTTAAATCCAAACTCATTTTCAGATTCAACTTCAGCTTTTTGAGCCTCTTTAATATCTTCAATAATCTCTTTACATTCGTCCTCTTCAATCTCACCAGTTGCAATATCTTCTAAAATATCTTTTAAATCTGCTTTAAACTCTTGAAGCTCTTCTATCTCCTCTTTCGCATCTTCTGTTGCTTCTTTATTATCAGCTATCTCTTCAAAGATACTATCTAATACATCATCTATATCTGGAATAACTGTTTTTGTAATAAGTTCTTCTAATTTCTCAGCTTGTGTCATATTGGTCACCTTTTCTTTTAGTTATATAATAATACAATAATATTATCTTTTTTATGTTTAGTTATAGTATAATTTTCTTTCAGTCAAAAATTTAGCGATTAAAAAAAAGGGAAAAATTTGTGAAACCAAAAGATGAGATAACAAGAAGTTTATTAATAGATAAAGATACATGGAATGACTCAATGAAATACTCAAGAGAGAGATATAAAATGAGTCTTAGTAAAGTTATAGAATCTCTTCTTCAAGAGTGGTTAGCAAAAGAGAAAAGAAAACCTCTTGATAATTCTAAACAGGGTAAGTTTTTTGAGTGAAACTGCCCTTATAAAATCTACCTAGCAAAAGTCTTATTTTTAGGGTCATTTTCATCATACTCCAAAAGTGCTAAAACAGATTTTTTATTCATCTTTCTAGCAAAATCAACTGCTGTAAAACCTTTAGAATCATACCCATTTTGATTTACATTATTTTCAAGTAAAATCTTTACTATCTCTATACGACCATAACTTACCGCTGCCATTAAGGGAGTAAAACCACTACGTCTTTTTGTTTGATTAATATCAATACCATGCTCTATCAGATATTTTACCATTGCGATATTATCATAAGTGATAGCCATATCAAAGATACTTACACCCTCTTCATCAAAATCAAAAATATCAGCACCATTATCGATTAAAAGCATAAGAAAATCTATATCACAACGACCTCTCATGGCACAAGCTAAAATAGATTCACCACTTTCGTTAGTTTCCTCTAAATCAGCACCTTTTTTTAGGTATTGTTTAACACCTATATAATCGTCTTTGTTAATTAATTCAATCCATTTATTCATAGAGGTATTATATATCAAATATCATTAGTATTATTTGAGTATAATTGTATTAAATAAATTATTTAAGAGAGAATTCAATGGAAATTATTCAATCAACTGATGCTTTTAAAGCATTAATCGAAGATATTAAAACAACAACTGAGGGTTATAGAGACCCTTTAGCATTTGGTATAGCAAGAGTAGATTTAGGGCAATTAAATGTTGAAAAATCACTTCAAGCTACTTATCCTTTAATTAACTGGGATGAAAACTTTGGAAGTGCTGCTATTTTTGTAAGAGCTTTAGCAGAACAAGGTATAGTTGTTGATTTTACTCAAACAGAAGTAGTTTGTAATATTAATTTAGCTTTTTTAAAGAGCTGTTTAAATGCTTTTACTCCCTATTCAGATGAAGCTTATGGTGATGCTCATAAAAATATTCAAGTTATTTCAGCTTTATATGCTCAAATAGTTGGTTCAGGTACTAAAGAGGGCGAATTTAAAGTAACTTTTATTTTTGATGATGCTCCATTAGCTAGTGTTGAAGCTTCATATTTAAAACTTTATGCAATCTCTCAAGCAAAAGTGCCTTTAAGAGATATTAACTTAAATGGTGCATTTGGTGCCTTACCAAATGTTGCATGGTCAAATGGTCAGCCTATTGAGCTAGATTATTTAAGAGAGTTTGAGATTGAACTTAAACTTGCAAATGAATATCCTCATATTGACTTTGTAGATAAATTCCCAAGATTTTTACAACATATTATTCCTCAAGATAACACTCGTATATTAGATACTTCAAAAGTACGTTTTGGTGCACAACTTGCAGCTGGAACTACTGTTATGCCAGGTGCTTCATATATTAACTTTAATGCAGGAACAACTGGTTCTGTTATGGTTGAGGGTCGTATCTCTTCATCTGCTATTGTTGGTGATGGTTCTGATATTGGTGGTGGTGCTTCTATCTTAGGTGTATTAAGTGGTACTGATGGTAATCCTATTAGTATTGGTAAAAATTGTCTTTTAGGAGCAAATTCTACTTGTGGTATTCCTTTAGGTGATGGTTGTATTATTGATGCTGGTCTTTCTATTTTAGAGGGTACAAAAATAGGTATCTATCCTGCTGAGCTTAAAAAAATTATGGAAGTAAATACAAATGCTAATATGCAAGGTGAAGTTTTCAAAGGAAAACAACTCTCTTTCTTTAGTGGTCTTCATTTTAGACAAAACTCTATGACTGGTGAGATTACAGCTTCTCGTTCTACTAGAGAGATTAAGCTAAATGCTGATTTACATTAGTATTAAAAAACCTTAGATAAAAATTAATTTTTTTATCTAAGGTTTTATATATTTCATCTCTAAAAGCTTATCATAGATTTTAGATACCATTCTTCCTGCTGCTGACCCCCCATGACCACCATGTTCTACTAATACAGATACAATATACTGCGGATTTTTATATGGTCCATAAGTCGTAAACCAAGCATGAGATCTATTATAGTAAGCTAACTCATGTTCTCTTTTTCGTGTTTTAATATTTTGTTTTATAGCGATAACTTGAGCTGTTCCTGTTTTACCTGCTATCGTAATTTTAGAGTTTACAAAATGAGATGCTGTCCCCTTTTTATAGTTACATACTTGATACATAGCTTTTTGTATGATAGGTAGTTTTTTAAGTTCTTGTTTTGTTAAAACATCTTGTAAATGTGGTTTATATTCCTCTGTACCTATTGTTTTTGCAAAATGGGGAATTGGTAATTTTCCTGTTGCCATTAACGCTGTGTATTGAGCCATCTGCATAGGAGTAATTAAAAAATCCCCTTGCCCTATTGCTGTATTTAATGTTTCGCCTACATTCCAAGAACGATTATACTTTTTTCTTTTCCAAGCACGAGATGGAACAATACCTATAAACTCATTTGGTAAATCAACACCTGTTTTAGTCCCTAGCCCATAACGTATAAGCCCTTCACTCATTTTTTTATTTCCTACAAGTAAACTACCCTTATAAAAATAATCATCACAACTCTCTCTAATTGCCTTAATAACATCTGTTTTACCATGTCCTGTTCTCTTCCAACATCTAAAAACTCTTTTTCCTAAAGGTAGATGCGATTTACAATTAACATTCCAATTTTCATCTATCTCTGTAGTTATATAAAGAAGACCTAGTCCAGTTTTAATTACAGAACCAGGTGGATACAAACCATTAACAAGCTTATTTGTAAATGGATGGTCACTACTAGAAGAAAGTTCTTTATACATTTTATGTGACATACCTGATACAAAAATATTCAAGTCATATTTTGGAAAACTACTCGCGGATAAAATTGCTCCATTAGTATCCATTACAATTACTGTTCCTACTTTACCTTTAAATAGAGTAGCAATATATTGTTGGAGTTCTATATCTATAGTTAATGCTAATTTTCTATCCTCTATAGATGCTTTATACTCTAATTCTTCTATCTCTTGATTATTAGCATTAACTTTAATTTTTCTATATCCTGCTTCACCTTGCAGATAAGTATTATAATATTTTTCTATACCTGTTTTACCTATATAGCCAATAAGTTCTAAAAGAGAGTTATTATTTATATCTTTTCTATTAGCACGAGAAACATAACCTATAATATGTGCTGCCGTAGTTTTATAGGGATAAAAACGCTTTGGTGAGGGGATAATATGTAAGTTTTCTCGTAAATTAAGTACAGAGTAAACAGGCATAATTTCATCATAGGGAATAAAATGAACTATATCAATATAGTTATGATTATAAAAAGAGTCTTTCTTTTTATAATTCTTTATAATTTTCTTTTTATTTAAGTTAGGTAAAGTGTTAATAAGTAAATCTATCTCTTTATGAAATAGATGAATATTTTTTTTACTTAATAGATGAGGTTTTAATTGTATTTTAAATCCAAGTTTATTAATTGCAATAGGTTTATTATTTCTATCTACAATTTCGCCTCGAACAGGTGCGATTTTTTCTCTTTTTGTTGTATTGTTAATAGATAATTTATCATAATAACTATTTGATTGAACCGATAAAAAAAATACTCGAACTATTAAAACAAACCATATTATTGCAAAAACAAAAAATACAAATTTCATTCTCATAACAGACTCACTAAGAAAAATTCAATAATTATATAATAAAGCATATAATAGTTTATTGTTGGTGTCGGTATCATAAAAACTTTTGCTAAAAAAAGTGTAAATATATAAAATCCTATATAAGCTATTAAAACATAAGAAATTTTAATACAAAATACACAACTAAAGTTTTGAACTACTTTTGGTAAAATAAATTTATAAACTAATATAAAATAGATTATTGATGAAAAAGCCATATACCCTTTATCTGTTTCAAAAATAAAAAGAAATAGACTAATATAAAATATAAGAAAAATATTTTCTTTTTTTATTGCTTGTATAAAAAGCACAAAAAACAGTGCAAATAAAGGTGGTAAAAAAAGGTATATACTAGTTAAACTCTCATATACGAGAAATAAAACTAAATAAAATATCGCTAGGATAGGATTTTTATTAAGGATACTTCGTTGCATACAGGAAAGTGTTTACATTTAATACAATCTGCCCAAATTTTATGTTCAGGAATAGATGCTTTTGGAATTTCTACAAAACCTAGGTTTTCAAAAAAACTTTTTTTATATGTTAGACTTAAAACTTTTTTTAAATCTAAGCTAATTGCTTCTTTGATAACATATTGAACTAACTGTTCTCCGATTTTTTTCCCTCTTTGAGAGTCTTTTACAATTAATGATCGAATCTCTGCAAGATCGGCTGTATGAATATGCAAAGCACAAAAACCTATCAGTTCATTATTTAGATAAGCTAAAGTATAAGACCTAATATTAGTTGCAATTTCATCATTATCTCTAGCAAGAATAATTCCAGCTTCTACTTCAGGAAAAATAAGTTCTTGCATTTTAGCAATATTAGAAAGTGTAGCCTTTCTAAATTCAATCTTCATCAATTATCTTTTCCTCTTTTTCTTCTAAAATCTCATAAATAACTTTAATAGCTTTTTGCATACCTCTTTTTTTAGAGCTAGAAACCATCATAGCATTTGGAAACTCTTTGCGTAAAGCACTCTGCTCTTTCTGATTTAGTTTATCAATTTTAGTAAAAATCTGTAAAATATATTGATTTTCTCTTACATTATCAAATAAAAATTCACTTACTTGAGTATCTATATCTAAATAAGGATGTCTACAATCTATAAGATGAATAAAAAGTTTAATCTGTTCTCTTTGTGATATATAATCAGTTAAATTTTTTTCCCAATTATGCTTGATAGATTTTGATACTTTTGCATAACCAAATCCTGGCAAATCAACAAACTTTGCAATACTTTTCTCATCTGTATCTCTATTTATAAATGTTACATCAAAATAGTTGATTAATCTTGTTTTCCCTGGTGTTGAAGATACTTTTGCTAAACCTTTGTGATTTGTTAAAGCATTCAACAATGAACTTTTTCCAACATTGGATCTAGCCATAAATACTACTTCATCTTGTGCTAATGACTCTGGTGCTGCATCTACATTTGGTGCGGATGTTATAAATTTTGCATCTACAATTTCAACCATTTTTTATTTTTCCTTTTTTTCTGATATATCAAAAATCATAACAACAGGTTTATCTTTTTGACCTTTAGCATATGCTTTACCATCTACTATTTTTAAAACTACTTCATCACCGATAATCACTTTTTTTTCATTTAATTGACTTAAAGTAACATTTTCATAAAAATGGTACTCTTTTTCTTTAGGTAGATAGATAACTTTTTGAGCTTTTCCACTATATATAGCTCCTGTATTGGTATTAATATAAAAAGAAACATTACCATTTGCAATATATTTTATAGGTTTATGAGTATTATCTGTAAAGATAGATATTTTAGAAGCATTTAATTCATCCATTCCTTTTTTAATATTAACATCACCCTCAAACATAGAGATACCTGTTTTTTCATCAGCCGTGAATTTCTTGGATTTTACTTGTAGCTCTTCTGATAATAAAACTGTTGTTAGTAAAAGAACTAAAGATATTATTTGATATTTCATTGTAAGTTTACTCTCCTAATTGATATTTAACTATAACATTTGATGATTCTATTTTATTTAAAAGATTAAAATAACGCAAACTATCACCTGCGATACTATGAGTATCTTTAACTAAGATATATTTTTCATCTGTTGTAATTATATTTGTATTTTTATTATATTCAGCACTAGATGTTTTAAAACTTAAACCATCTGCTCTACTAAAAACAATATTTTCAGTTAATGCAATTTTATTGTTTTTATATATACCTTTTTCTGCAATCATATTAATCATATATTGGTTTGAATTGTCTGTAAAATTAATTTTAGATACAGTATATCTATCACTATATCTTGTACTATTTTTTCCACTCATCAATGTTACTAAACCAAAATTATTAAGTTCATAGAGTGTAAAGTTATTAATCTCAAAAAGAGGTACATCTACAAACTCTTGCTGAACTATTTTAATAGGAATAAAAAAATTATATATAGATATTAAACCTACAAAGATAAAAATAAAAAAAAAGTTTATATTCATAAAGTTCTATAAAACATCTTTCGTACTAGGAATACCAACTCTATTATTTGCAGCAACGGCTCTACGTATAGCTACTGCTACCGATTTAAAAGATGCTTCTATAATATGATGTTGATTTTTTCCACGTAGCTGAACAATATGCGCACTAATACGAGAGTTTAAAACAAATGCTCTAAAAAACTCCTCTACAAGTTCAGTATCAAAGTTACCAACCTTACCAATTAAAGATAACTCGTAAACAATATAGGGTCTATTGCTTAAATCTAAATCACAACTTACACAAGCTTCATCCATTACTATATTTGCACTTCCAAAGCGTTCCATATTTTTTATAGGGTATATAGCATCAGCTACTAAGGAACCTAGAACTATTCCTATATCTTCTACACTATGATGATCATCAATATGAGTATCACCTTTACAAATTATATTTAAATCGATAAGTGAATGTTTAGAAAAACTCTCAAGCATGTGGTCTAAAAAACCTACACCCGTATCTATATTACTTTTACCAGTTCCATTTATATTTAATGAAATAGTTATATCTGTTTCTTTTGTTTTTCTTATTTTTTCTATCATCTTTAGTCCTTTTTCACAATAAATGAATGTTTAAATATTTTTTTTTCTTTATAATCAATAATCTCTTGACGGCTATCAAAACCATCTAATAATACCTTAAATATTCTTCCATTATTACTTTCTACATCTTTTATTATAGTTTTATAACCATCGGTACCATTATATTTTTCTTGAATTTTAATTGCACCATCTATATTTGAAAATGAAGCGATTTGTAAACAAAAATCATTTGTTACTTTTACTGAAGCTGCTTTTTTTAGAGATGAAACTTTAGATACATCTTTTTTAGATGCAAAACCTAGAACTTCTATAGTGATGGATGCTGTACCTGCTCCAATCATATCTATTTTTTTTGCAGCTGCTTTTGATAAATCTATAATTCTTGTTCCAACAAAAGGACCTCTATCATTAATTCGAACATGTGTTGTTAATCCATTGTTATTATTAGTAACTTTAAGAATAGTATTCATCGGCATTGTTTTATGAGCTGCTGTCATATCCATCATATCATAAGTCTCGCCATTTGATGTTAACTTTCCATGAAAATTTGGTCCATACCAACTAGCATTTCCATTAAATTTATCTCCAACTTTTACAACAGCTGGATAATATTTTATATCCATTATCTCATAGGGTTTCATTGTTGGATGAGTATATTTTTTCTTATCCATTATAGGAGTATACTCTTCTACAGACACACTGTTTTTTTTATAAACACCTGTTCCACGAGTACTACACCCATTAATTAACATCATAACAGTGACAGTAGTCAAAACAAATATTTTATTCATATATTCAATCCTATTTTATTGGTATAAGTAGTTCTTGTTCTAAGTTTAGTTTTGGACTTACAAGTTTATTAAATGTTACTAAAGAGATATAGGAAACATTATATTTTCTACTAAGCATTTTCAGATTATCCCCTTTTTTAACAACATGTACTTTATAGCTACTATGAGCAAGAGTTTCAAAATATTTTTGTTTAAATTCTGCTAATTTTGCATAAGGTATATATATATTATATCTTTTTAAATTAGGTGGAGTAAACCCATATTTAAGATGTTTATTTAGACTTTTTAATTTATCTAAAGGCATATTAATTATTTGTGACACCCTTTGTAAAGACTCTCCTGCTGGTAAACTAACAGTAGACATTGAATATGTATTAACAATATTTAGAAAATGATCATACTCTTTATTTAATAAAAAAAGTTCATTATTTCCTAATAATGTATAAGCAATAATTTTTCGAAGATATCTTTTACTCTCTTTAGGAATATAACTGTTATTTTCATCTAATAATATAGCTAATTTATCACTTTTGGCTTTATAAATAGCTTCACTTAATCTACCTGCACCACAATTATAGGCTATTATAGCCAAATACCATTTTCCAAATTTTATATGCAACTTATTTAAAAAATCTGCTGCTGCTTGTGTTGATTTTACTATATCTTGTCTTTCATCAATATATCTATTTATCTTCAAATTATAATCAGTTGCAGTTTCAGGTGTAAATTGCCAAATTCCAACAGCTTCTTTATTTGAATGTGTTAAAACTGAAAAATGTGATTCAACCATTGCCAAATAGATAAACTCTTTTGGTATATTATTTTGAAATAAAATATTTTTTATCGTAGGCATATATATATATGCTTCATCTATAGCTTTAAAAAAGAAACTATCTTTATTGTCCTTTATAAGAAGTTTATTCATAGATTTATCATATATAAAAGATAGCTCTATATCAAATGACTCTAATAATTGTAACTCTTTATCATAATTTGTTGTATATGAAATATTTGCATAAACAACTGATGATAAGAAAAATATATAAAATAGTTTAAATATTTACACAACCTTAAAAGCTTAAATTTTACCTAAATAAGCATTAAAATTAATATAATTTTAGATTTTAAAAAGTTGTCTTGCATTATTTGTACTACTATTTTCAATCTTAGACAAAGGTATCTCTAAAATTTCAGAAATTTTCTCTGCTATAAAAGTTGTATATGATGGTTCATTACGCTTTCCACGATAAGGAATAGGTGTTAAATAAGGTCCATCGGTTTCTATTAAAAGTTTATCACTAGGTATTTTAGGCAGTACATTTATAAGTTTTTTTGCATTCTTAAAAGTAACAACTCCCCCTATTCCAAAATAAAAATTTTCATTAGCTAAACTCAACAACTCTTCATCTGCATTATAACAATGCAAAACACCACCAACTAAACCAGCATTAAATTTAAGTAATAACTCTTTAGAATCTCTCGAAGCATCTCTAATATGGATTATCATAGGTTTATTGTATTTTTTAGCTAACTTTATCTGTTGTATAAAAACTTGTTTTTGTTGCTCTTTTTCAAGCTCTTTCTCTTCATCTGAGCCTTCTAATCTAAAATAATCTAGACCACACTCCCCAATAGCAATACATTTTTTATGATAAACATATTTTTCAAAATCAAGACCATTAAAAGAATTTATATTGTAAGGATGAACACCTATTGCAAAATATATATCTTCATATTTTTCCACTATCTCAATAGCTCTATCAAGTGTTGATGGATCTGCACCTGGAATAATAAACTTTTCAACACCAGCTTTTTTTGCACGAGAAATTACTTCATCTAAGTCATCTCTATATCGCTCATCATCTAAATGTATATGTGTATCAATTATCATTTTTTTTCTCTTTTAGTTTTTTTACAAATAAAATATTTTTTATCATTAAATAGATGAAAAATATAGATACAGAAGCTGAGCCAAATGAGAGTAATAATTTATCAGCCATAAAAAAATTAAATGCTAAAATAACTCCTATTATTGAGATAATAAAACACATAAATTAATCTACCTCCCCGAATTTACTTACGACTTGCCCTATTATTTTTATCTCATTTTGATTTAAAGTTTGTATTGTATATTCTGGGTTATCAGAAATAATATCAATCATATTATTCTCTTTTATTTTAATTCTTTTTATAAATAAACCATTTTCAGTACGTATTGTAAAAATACCACCTTTATTAAAATTATTTTTTTTTCTGTTTATAAAAACTATATCATTATAACTAAATGTTGGTTCCATTGAATCGCCTGAAACATTAATAGCTTCAATATTTTTCAACTCTTTTTCACCACCTAAAATAGCTATAAACTGTTCAGGAATTTCCACCTCTTCTATACTTTCATTTTCAATACTAGACCCACCACCAGCACTTGCATTTATATCGTTGTAATATTTAATCATATAAATTTTATTAGTAGCTTCTATTAAGCTTTCAGGTGATTGTCCATATAAAATCCAATTTATTGAGATAGATTTTACTGCACAAAAATCTAACAGTTCTGTAAAAGGAATTTTATTACGTTTTTTCATAGTCGCAAAGTTCATCTGAGTAATACCTAGCACTTGCGCTATATCTTTATCAAAAACTTTTTTAGAATTAAAATCGGAAGAAACAATATCTTTAATCTCTTCAACTATTGTAGAAAAACTATTCATTTAAGTTATTTTTTCTCTCTTCTTCAACTCTAAACTGCTCTTCTCTTTCTCCAGATTTTCTTTTATGATAACCTGCAAATATAAATATCATAAAAAATAAAAAAAGTGTTAGCATTATTCCATCAACAATAGGATTCATAATTAAGCCTTAAAACTTTTATAGTTTTGTCGTATAGCATCATATAAGACTATACCTGTACTAATAGCAAGGTTTAAGCTTCTGCCATTTTCAGTCATAGGAATAGTTATATTTTGACTTTTAAATCTATTTAAAATATCCTCAGGTATTCCAGCTGTCTCACTTCCAAAAAATATAAAATCATTTTCTTTAAATGTTGCTTCAAAATATGGTTTATCTGTTTTAGTTGTTGCGAAATAAGCATTGTCCGTTATATCATTCTTTTCAAAAAACTCATCTATATTTTCCCATACATGTAGATCTAATTTATCCCAATAATCTAACCCTGCACGTCTAACTGCTTTTTCATTAATATCAAAACCTATCGGTTTTATTAAATGAAGTGAAGCACCTGCATTTACACATAAACGCCCTATTGCACCAGTATTATTTGGAATTTGTGGGTGAACTAAAACTAAATTAAATATGATATATCCTTTTTAAAAAATAACTGTTTTATTTTCATAAACAAATATTCTATCTTCCAGAGCAAGTTTTAAAGCACGTGAGAGAACTATTTTTTCCACATCTTTACCTTTTTTCTGCATATCTCTCCAACTATATGTATGGTCTATATGAATAATCTCTTGAGCTATAATTGGACCTTCATCAAGATTATTATTCACAAAATGAGATGTTGCTCCTATAATTTTAACACCTCTTTCAAAGGCTTGCTTATAAGGGTTTGCACCAATAAATGCAGGTAAAAAAGAGTGATGAATATTTATAATTTTATCTTCATAAGTTTTTACAAAATGTGATGTAAGAATACGCATATACTTCGCTAGAACAATATAGTTTATATCTTTAAAACTATCTATATACTCTATAATTTTATTTTCATGCTCTTCACGTTCTAAGTTTTCATGAGATATAGTTTTATAAGGAATATTAAACTTCGAAACCAAAGATTCTAATGTATCATAATTTGAAACAACTGCTAAAATATTAGCTTCTAACTCCCCTGCTTCATGTCTAATAAGAATATCACCCAATGCATGCATCTCTTTCGTTGCCATAATAATTATATTTTTCTTTTTAGGTTCAATTACATTTACAACACTATTTTTTGGTAAATTTTGAATAAGCTTGTCATTTAACTCTTTAAAATCTACATCACCATCTATCACACTTCGCATAAAAAATTTATTTTTTTCTTTATCTACAAACTCATTATTTGATAAAATATTAACATTATAATCATAAAATATGGTGGATACTTTATGAACTAATCCTTTTTCATCATTAGCATCTATTAACACACGATATTGAGGCATTATTTATTTCCTTTTTCTAAACTAGTAAGTCTTAATTCTATAGTTGATAATATATATTCTAAAAAGTTAAGTGTCATATCAATTTTTGATTCTATATGTGTATTATTCGGTGATTGAAATCCATCAAATAGAACCAGTAATCTTTCTTGAATAGAAGTTAAATATGCTATTTCTGTTTCGGGTGTATCATGTATTATAATATCTATTGATGGTCCATCTTTTTCTATAATTTCTAAATCATCTTTAATAATTTCTTCTATTACTATTTTTTTTTCTTCTATTACTATATCATCTTTAAAGTCTTGAATTTCAGAAATATCTTCCATCTCGGCTAAAGTAGATAATATTACATCTTTTAGTTCCATGTTTTTAACAACCACCTTTCAAATT
This sequence comes from uncultured Sulfurimonas sp., assembly GCA_964642985.1. GTDB lineage: Bacteria > Campylobacterota > Campylobacteria > Campylobacterales > Sulfurimonadaceae > Sulfurimonas. The sequence continues at coordinate 8,336 of CAZXSD010000030.1, read as the reverse complement.
CAGTAAATTCTATCTCTGTATCCATATTTACAAAAAAATCTGTCATTTGAACATTTTTATTTAAAAATTTCTTTCGCATTCCAGATAATCTTCTAATTGCAACTCTAGCATCATTGTTTGATGGGTCATTTTGGAGAACTTTCCGATAGATACTTAAAGCTTCATCTTCAAGACCCTGCCCTTCATAAATACTTGCTAGAGTTAATGTATACATTTAATTTTAAACTTTATTATCTAACGTGCTATATTATTAGCGATGATAGAACCCATCTCACTAGTCGAACAAACCTCTTTCGCATCAAACTGAGCTAAATCACCTGTTCTGTAACCTTCGCTAAGAGCTTTCTTGATAGCACTATCAATTTTATCAGCTGCTTCAATTTCGCCAAGAGCATATCTCAACATCATAGATGCTGAAGAGATAGTAGCGATAGGATTTGCAATGCCTTGACCTGCTATATCTGGAGCAGAACCATGAATAGGCTCGTAAACACCAATTTTATCCCCAATACTTGCAGATGGTAGAAGACCGATAGAACCACATAACATAGAAGCTTCGTCACTTAAAATATCTCCGAAGATATTTCCAGTAAGCATTACGTCAAACTGTTTAGGATTTAAAACAAGTTGCATAGCCGCATTATCTACATACATATGAGAAAGTTCAACTTCTGGATACTCAGCAGAAACTTCTGTAACTACATCTCTCCAAAGTTGAGAAACATCAAGAACATTTGCTTTATCTATAGAACAAACTCTTTTGTCGCGTTTCATAGCAATTTTAAAAGCATGGTGTGCAATACGTACTATCTCTTTACGAGTGTAAACCATAGTGTTCCAGCCTTTATCTTCAGTACGTCCTTTTGGTTCACCAAAATAGATACCTCCAATAAGTTCACGAACAACCATAATATCAACACCTTTAATAATTTCTGGTTTTAATGATGATGCATTTATTAATTCATTATATACAACAGCTGGACGTAAATTTGCATAAACACCTAACTCTTTTCTAAAACGTAAAAGACCACTTTCTGGACGTTTTTCACGAGGTAGAGTATCCCATTTTTCTCCACCGATAGCACCAAAAAGTACAGCATCTGATTGAATAGATTTTGAGATAGTCTCTTGAGGTAAAGGGTCGCCTGTTATATCATAAGCAATTCCACCCATTAAAGCTTCATCATAAGAAAAATCAAAATCACTACAAGATGCAACTGCATCTAAAACTTTTACAGCTTCATCTATTATCTCTGGACCAATTCCATCACCTTTAATAAGTGCTATTTTATATGATTTCATTATTTACCTTTAATTTCATTTTGAGCGAAGTTCATTAAACCACCTGCATCAATTAGTTCTTGCATAAATGCTGGAATAGGTGTAAAGTTATATGTTTTACTTGTACTTTTATTTGTAATAGTACCTGCATTCATATCAACACTTATCTCATCACCCTCTTTTATCTCAGCACTCTCAGGAAGTTCAAAAATAGGAAGTCCCATATTGAATGCATTTCTATAAAAGATTCTTGCAAAAGTTGGAGCTATAATAGCAGCAACACCTGCAGCTTTAAGTGCTATTGGGGCATGTTCACGAGAACTACCACAACCAAAATTGTCACCAGCAACGATTACATCACCAACATTCATATTGTTCACAAATTCTGGATCAGCATCTTCCATCACATGTTTTGCTAACTCTTCTGGAACAGATGTATTTAAGTATCTTGCCGCGATTATTAAATCTGTGTCAATATCTTTACCAAATGTCCAAACTTTTCCATCAATATTTGCTTTTTGCATATAAAAATCCTAAGTGTAATTTTTAAATTAATTTTGCGATTATATCGAAAACTAACTTGTTTTTTTATCTTTTTAAATTATTTGTTGTTTGAAGCATCTCGTCACTTGTTGTAATAACCTTAGAATTTGAATCATAAGCACGCTGTCCTGTAATCAAATCTGTAAGTTCAACTACAAGTTCAACATTACTAAGCTCTACAAAACCTTGTCTTAAAACACCAAGTCCATCAACACCAGGTGTTCCTTCAACAGGTTGTCCAGAACTATCTGTTTCTATATAAAGGTTATCTCCCATAGAGTGAAGACCAGCTGGATTTATAAAGTTTGTTGTTGCAATATTTCCCATAATAGTAGCTTGTGTTTGACCCGCTTGAACAACACTTACTGTACCATCACTTCCTATACTTATATTTGTAGCATCTGTTGGAACTACAATCTCTGGTACAACTTTATAACCATCACTATTTACTAATGTTCCATTGTCATCAATTTTAAAAGCACCATTTCTTGAATAAACCTCTGTACCATCTGGAAGTTCAAGTTTGAAAAAACCTTTTCCTGTAATGGCTAAATCAAGTTGATTATCCGTTTGCTTTAAAGAACCTTCAGAGAAAATTTTATTTACTGCTGTTGGTCTTACACCTAATCCTACTTCTATACCAGTAGGACTTTTAGTTACATCACTTGTAGCTGTTCCAGCATATTCCATAACTCGGTACATTAAATCTGCAAATTCAGCACGAGATTTTTTAAAGCCTATTGTATTAACATTGGCAATATTATTGGCTGTTGTATCAATTTGTGTTTGTTGCGCCAACATTCCTGTTGAAGCAGTATATAATGATTGCATCATAATTATATCCTTTTAAGTTCTTTTAGCAATTTTATCAATTGCATCTCTATTCATATCGTTCATTTGCGTATCCATAACTTTTTGATACATTCCAACTAAGCGATTTGTTTCTATCATCTGTGTCATCATCTTAACAGCATTTACATTACTTTTTTCTATAAAGCCTTGTCTCACTGCTCCACTCTCATCAAGTAATGCAATAGATTCTACATTTTCATATCGAAAAAGATTATCACCTTCTTTTACAAGCATTTTTGTATTATCTGGTTGAGCGATAAATAGTTTAGATGATTGTGTAAGTTTTACACTATTTGGTACATTTGTATAAATTTGACCATTTTTATCAACTTCAATAATAGTATCTTGAGCATTTACATTAATACTATTTTTAGACTGAAAATAATCATTTGGAAGAACTTCATAGCCCTGTTTTGTCATAAGTTTTCCCTCATCATTTGTAGTAAATGACCCATCTCTCGTAAGTCTAACTCCTTGCGGTGTTTTAACTGCAAAAAATAATCCTTCACGAGAAAGTGCAAAATCAAGGCTATTATTTGTCTGTTGCATAGTACCAACGGAATGATTTGTAAATGAATCAACGATTTGAGGAGCTCTCGTCATTGTTCTATTTATAAATTCTGCTCCATCTTTTGTATGATTTGCATTAGGAAGTTCATTTCTAGCCTCTTTATAAACACGCATAAAGTCACCGACAACTAAGTTATCTTCCTTAAATCCTGCTGTATTTACATTAGCTAAATTATTCGCAATATTATCAAGACGATTAAATTGAGTTACCATTCCAGCTGCAGCACTATAATAACCTGTTTGCATATTAATCCTTTACTTGTATTTTATCATCTATATAAATTAAAAGCAATAAATATTCCTATTCCCTTTAATAATTTCTATTTAAGAAAATATCGGTATAATCCTATCTTTAAATTACCTTAAAATTTATGGAGAATGTTGAAATATGACAGCTAAAGAATTAAACAAAGCTATAGAAAACTTTTTTTCAGAAAATAAGTCTAAAGATTGTTTTACATATGAATCACTTATAGAACTTTTTGAAAAACAACCTACAGCTGCACAAGCAAAAAATATTTTTAAACTTGCAACTAAGCATAAATCCTGTTTGTATACATCTTCAGAACATGCAAAACTTCTTAATGATAGAGAAGCCGAAGCAAGACGTAGTGCACAAAGACAATTACTTGAAGATAATGAATCAGATAAATTTGATATTTTAAAAGAGCATGAATTACTTGAATGGTCGCGTTCTGATTCTCCTGTTCGTATGTATCTTCGTGAAATGGGTCAAATTCCACTTCTTACAAAAGAGGAAGAGATTGAGATATCTAAAAAAATAGAGGGTGGAGAGAGTATTATCATTGATGCTATCTGTTCTGTACCATATTTAATAGATTTTATTCTTGATTATAAAGAACCTCTTATAAATCGTGAAAGACGTGTGAAGGAGCTTTTTAGAAGTTTTGAAGATGAAAAAGAGGATTCTGATGACAGTTCTACTTCAACAACAGATGAAGCATCTAAAAAAGAGGAAAAAACTTTAACAGCTAAAGATAAATCAAGAGTTGAAAAAGTTTCAACAAGCTTTAAAGCTCTTGAAAAAGCTAAAAAAGAGTGGATAAAATTAACTGATGTTGCACCTGAAAACTTATCTGGTGATTTAACAGAAGAAATTACTTCATATTTTTTAAATGTAACATTCAAAAAAAGTGTTTTAAAAGAGAAACTTTTAGAATTAGGTCCAACTTCTAAGCTTATTAATGAACTTGTAAAAGCTATGGAAACAGCACTTAAAAGTGATGATGGATATGATAAAGAGCTTAAACGTCTTGAGTATAAACTTCCTCTTTTTAATGCTACTTTAAAAGCGAATCATAAAGTCTTAGTATCAAAAATTCAAGAATTAACAAAAGAAGATATTGCAAATACTGTTCCTGAAGCTACAATGGTTTCTACTTATATGGAGATTAAAAAGTTAGTTCAGACAAAAGAAGCTTCAAAAAATAGTTTTGATATGGAACCTGAAAAACTTGGTGATATTTTAGAGCAGATTAAGCGTGGTAAAAATATATCTGAAATCTCTAAAACAAAAATGGCAAAATCAAATCTTAGATTAGTTGTTTCCATCGCTAAACGTTATACAAATCGTGGTCTTCCTTTCTTAGATTTAATTCAAGAAGGAAATATAGGTCTTATGAAGGCTGTTGATAAGTTTGAATATCAAAAAGGTTATAAATTTTCAACATATGCTACATGGTGGATTCGTCAAGCAATTTCTCGTGCTATTGCTGATCAAGCAAGAACAATTCGTATACCTATTCATATGATAGAAACTATAAATCGTATTAATAAAATTATGCGTAAACATCTTCAAGAACATGGTAAAGAGCCAGATGTTGATACTATTGCTGAAGAAGTTGGTCTTTCAGTAGAGAAAGTTAAAAATGTTATTAAAATAACAAAAGAACCTATCTCTCTTGAAGCTCCTATTGGTAGTGAAGATGATGGTCGTTTTGGTGATTTTATTGAAGATAAGGCTTCTGTTTCTCCTGCTGATGCTATTTTAAAAGATGATTTAAAAGTTCAGATAGAAAATGTACTTGAACAGTTAAATGAAAGAGAAAAAGCAGTTATAAAATTACGTTTTGGAATTATGGACGATGAAAGTGATAGAACATTAGAAGAGATTGGTAAAGAACTTCGTGTTACTCGTGAACGTGTTCGTCAAATTGAATCAAGTGCAATTAAAAAACTAAAACATCCAAAAGTTGGTCGTAAACTCAAAAATTATATTGAAGAATAGTAGTAGGAAGGGTAATTGTGGGATTATATTCAGATATAAAAGAAGATTTTTCAAATGCATATAAAAATGATCCTGCCCTTAACTCTAAGATAGATTTTTTATTTAATTATCCTGGTGTTTGGGCTATTGCATGGTATAGATTGGCACATAAACTTCATAAAGCTCAATGGAAACGGTTAGCAAGAACTATTATGGGTTTAACTCAGATTTTTACACATATAGATATTCATCCTGCTGCAGAGATTGGTAAAAGAGTTTTTATTGATCATGGTACAGGTGTTGTTATTGGTGAAACAGCAATTATTGAAGAGGATGTTTTAATATATCAAGGTGTTACTCTTGGTGGAGTATCTTTAATACATGGGAAACGTCATCCAACTATAAAGCGAGGTAGTGTTATTGGTGCTGGTGCTAAAGTTCTTGGAAATATTGAGATAGGTGAATATTCTAAGATAGGTGCAAACTCTGTTGTTGTAAAAGCAGTTCCAGCAAATGCAACTGCTATTGGAATTCCAGCTCATGTTATAGAAAAAGGAAGATGTAAAGACCCTTTTATGCATAATATGCTTCCAGATATAAATAAAGAGATGTTTGAATATCTTTTGAAACGTGTTGCTATTTTAGAGCATATTCTTGAAAAAGATAATAAAAATATTAATAAAGATGATTTAGAACTTGAAAATATTTATGAATCATTTATTAAGGCTATGAAAAATTAAAATGTTTTTTAAAATATTTTTTTTAGCCCTCCTTTCTTCTCAACTTTATTCAATTAATTTATTAAAAGAAAAATATTATATTTTTAGTGATGAAATTAAACTTTCGGATATTGTTTTGGATTTAAAAACTCAAGATTTTATTTTATTTAAAATAACCAAAGGTCGATATAGTAAAAGAGTTAATTCTAAAAAGTTAATTATTTTATTAAAGAAATATGGTTATGAAGATTATAAGATAGATGGAAATTATGTAAAGTTTTTAAAACAATCAATTATAAATAGTAATGGTATTGTTGATGAAATTAGAAAAAATTATGAAGTACATTACCAAAATATAGTTTTTAAAAATATAGAAGTTTATTCTCGTGGTTATATAAAATCTATGCCAACTAATTATAGTATTAAAATACAATCAAAAAATTATCTAAAAAAAGATGGGATTTTATCTATAAAAGATAATAAAACAAATAAACAACTATTTTTTGACTATCATATAGATGCTCTTGTTAATGTTTATGTGACAAAAGAGAAGATTAAAAGAAAAGATGAACTTTCTCATAAAAATTGTACTCAAAAACAGATAGTTTTAGAAAAGTTTAGAGCTTTTCCTATACAAACTCTTCCTAAACATAGTTTGCAGATTAAACATCAGATTAAAAAAGATACTATTATTACTCAAAGAGATATTCAAAAGCTTCGATTAGTTCGACGTGGGTCAAATATAAATGTTACTCTTAGAAATAAAAATATTAATATATCATTTTCAGCTACTGCTATTCAAAATGGAGTGTATGGAGATATTATAAAAGTTAAGCAAAGTAATTCTAAAGTGATAAAGGTAAAAGTAACTGGTTTTGGAGTTGGGGAAGTTTATTAAGAGAGTTTTTTTAAGTTAAATATATCCTATCCAAAAAAGGATAAGATATATAAATATAACTAAACTGGTTTAACAGTTACACCATATTTATTTTCAGCAATTGTACGCTCTTCTAAATGATACCCTTTAATTTCATTAAAGTTAAGGTATTTATAAATATCTGCTTCTTTACCAGCTATTTTAGCAGGAACAATATCCATATACTCTTTTGGAGTTGGAATACGACCAAGTTTAGCACACACAGCAGCAAGTTCTGCAGAACCTAAATAAACTTGAGTACCTTTACCTAAACGGTTATCAAAGTTACGAGTTGATGTTGAAAAAACAGTAGAACCAACACGTGCAGAAGCTTGATTACCCATACATAAAGAACAACCTGGAACCTCAGTATGCGCTTTTATAGCACTATAAACTTCGTAGTAACCTTCGTTAATTAGTTGTTGCTCATCCATTCTAGTTGGTGGAACAATCCAAAATTTCTCAACAGCTACTTCAGACTCCCCTCTCATAACTTCACCAGCAGCACGATAGTGACCAATGTTTGTCATACAAGAACCTAAGAATACTTCGTGAAGTTCAGTACCAGCAACTTCAGAAAGAAGTTTAACATTATCTGGGTCATTTGGACAACATAAAATTGGTTCAGTAATAGTATTTAAGTCAATCTCAATTACTTCTGCATACTCTGCATCAGCATCTGGTTTCATTAATGTTGGATTAGCTAACCACTCATTCATTTTATCAATACGACGTTGTAATGTACGAGAATCTTCATAACCATCTTTAATCATAGACTCTAAAAGAACTACATTTGATTTTAAATACTCTTCAACTGGGTCATTGTTTAAAAGAACAGTACATGCAGCCGCAGAACGTTCAGCAGATGCATCAGAAAGCTCAAATGCTTGTTCAGCTCTTAAATCAGGTAAACCTTCGATTTCTAAAATACGTCCAGCAAATACATTTATTTTATTTTTCTTAGGTACTGTTAAAAGACCTTTTTGAATAGCAACATAAGGAATAGCATTTACAAGGTCACGCAAAGTGATACCTGGTTGCATTTCACCTTTAAATACTACTTTAACAGACTCAGGCATAGTTAATGGCATAGAACCTGTAACACCAGCAAATGCAACAACACCAGATCCACCAGGAAAAGAGATACCGATTGGGAAACGAGTATGAGAATCTGCACCAGTACCAACAGTATCTGGAAGAACCATTCTATTTAACCAAGAGTGAATAA
>CAZXSD010000029.1:0-22633 GCA_964642985.1 uncultured Sulfurimonas sp. | reverse complement strand
TAGTAAAGCTTGTGATGGTAATTATATGAGTGGTTGTTTAAATTTAGGTGTTTTATATTACAACGGACAAGGCATAAGACAAAACAAAGCAAAAGCAAAAGAACTATTTGGCAAAGCTTGTGATGGTGGTGACCAAACAGGTTGTAAAAACTACCGAATACTAAACGAACAAGACATAAAATAACATTTAAGCAAGGCTACATTACAATATAAATCATTTGACAAAGTAAAACTGTCTGCTTAACTACCAGACTTTACAGAAGATAAAGGTTAGGACTTTAGGGTCTTAGCCTTTTTTTTGCTTATAGTTTAGCAAAAGGTGGGGTGGGTATGGACTTCCGTAAAGGAGGATGCTCTTGCTACAATTTATAATGATAGTCTTTTTAGTATTAATACTAAAAACTCTTAATCAGACAACCCCATAAAATGCTATAATCATACACTTAAAAAAAGGAACTTCCAATGCAATTAACTATTGAGGTCAAAGACTCTGTTGTGGATAAGATTATATATTTTTTAGACAGCTTCAAGTCAGATGTTAAGATAATTAATAAGGTTGATACTCAAAGATTAGAGTTCGTATCAGATGAAGAACAAAGTTACTATGAGTGAAGATGATAAAAGTGTATTGTCTAAAGAGTCTATTCGACTATGATTTTAGAGATATAATACCAGCAACTTAAAACAATAAAAGACAATAAAATGACTAATTTATTCGACTTCCTATCCCAACATATTTTTACTAAAAAATACAATCTCCCTAAAATTACAAATGATATGTATCTTTGGAATAATAAACCTATAAGAGAAAAATCTATACTTTTATGGGATTTGGAAAATATAGGATTTAATAGGCTTGAAGATATAAAAAAACTTGCCAAATATACACCTGAAGAACTCTATGTTATCACTCGTCAAAATATATCGCAAAAGATGAGAGCCTTTATAGAAAAAAAACAGTTTAAAATTTTAGATGCACATAAAACAATATCTGATGATAAGATTATCTCTATTATGAAGCTGTATACATCACGACCAGATATGATTCTTATAAGTTCTGATTCTGATTTTGTTGCTGAGGCTCAAAAATATCTATTAAATAATTTTGAAAGAAGAGAAAAATGAATCAAACCAGACAAAAGTGTTATAAATGTTATAGACCTATGAGTTCTTGTATGTGTAAACATATAAATAGTATTCAAACAGATACAAAATTTGTTATTTTAATGCACCCAAAAGAGTTTAAAAAGGTAAAAAATAATACTGGTTTTTTTACACATCTCAGCTTGTCAAATTCTGAAGTTTTTATAGGGATAGATTTTTCGGATAATAGACGTATTAATGAGATAATAGACACACACAACAGTTATATACTTTTTCCTTCAGAAGATGCTATAAATTTAAGTGAAGAAAATCCATCTTTAAAAAATAAAATAGATAAACCTTTAGCTATATTTTTGATAGACTCAACTTGGATGTGTACAAGAAAAATATTTACGTTAAGTAATAATCTTAACAAACTACAACATCTGAGTTTTGTAACAGATAGAGTTTCTCAATATGAGATTAAAGAGCAACCTAAAAGTAACTATCTATCAACGATAGAATCAACCTTAGTTGTATTGGAACTTTTAGATAGTTGGGATATTGAAAAGATAGAACAAAAAGAGTTTGATAACTTCTTAAATCCCTTTTTAAAGATGGTAGAGTATCAAAAAAGTATGTTGAATACTCCATCTTCCGCTGTTAGATTTCGGAGAAAAGGGATTACTTTTTAATCTCTTGTGTCCACTCTTCCATTATACCTTGAGGTTTTTCATTAGGTGCATCAATAAACTCAATTTTAAATGAATTTTCCATCTCTGCAATACCGATAGTTCTAGGTCTAACTGCTAATATAGCACTATTAGGAAGCAGAGAACCAAAACAAAATATAATATTTTTAGCATCTTTAATATCTGGATTTATATCTCCATCAATAGATTTTGTGTGTGTATAATGGTCAAAAGTAGCTATATATGTAGCTATTTTATGATTATCTATCTTCTCTTTATAGAATGCTAAAATAGCATCTATACTTTTTAAATCTGTTTCATTTTTTTGAATTTCTAAAGAGTTTAATGGATATTTTTCCATAAATACTGATTTTGTCATTGTATGCCTTTTAATTATAATTATCGTAATTCTATCTTATAATAATTATATTAAAATTAAACCTATTTGTTAAACATCAAAGAACCAAGACGTACCATATTTGAACCACACTCAATAGCTAGTTCAAAATCACCACTCATACCCATGGAACAGATAGTAGCACCCTCTAACTCTTTATAAATATTGTGCGTTGTGATAAAACTATTTTTAATAATCTCTCTGTCATCACTATGCGCACCGATACTCATAACACCTTTTAGATTGATATTTGGACACGATTTGTTAATCGTTTCATACATAGTTTTAGCATCTTCAGGCATCACACCACTTTTAGAATCTTCTTTAGCAGAGTTTATTTGAAGGAGAGCATCTAGTGTCATCTTTTTTGCTTCAAGTTTCTTTTGAATCTCTTGCGCTAGTTCTAAAGAGTCAAGACCATGAAAAAGAAAAGGGTTAATATCAAGTAGGTTATTTATCTTATTTTTTTGTAAATTTCCCACAAAATGCCACTCTAAGGGTAGTTCATTTAACTCAATCGCTTTAGCTTTTAAATCTTGTACTTTATTCTCACCAAAAGCACGCTGACCGATACTATAAAGCTTTTGTATCTCATCACTTTGAGAATATTTACTAATAGCAACTATCTTTACTATATGATGCGCAGAAACTTTTATACGTGCAGTTTCTACTCGTCTTACTACATCGTCTATATATATTTTGTATTCTATTTCATTCATTTTTTTTCCTATTATTTAGTTTTATTTAATCAATCGTTCATTTATTTCATCTTTAGCCATAGTCCAAACAAATGAAAATAGTTCAAAGTCTTCTGCTACTATTTTATTGTTATTTATATCGTGTATTATTTCTATTAACATACTATTTATCTCGTGAGCCATTATTTTTAATCTTTCTGTATCCTTTAACTCTTCGGCTTCTTGAAGATAAGTTAATAATTTTTTATTATACCTTTTAATACGTTTTAATACGTTTTTGTTGAGATTGTCTTTTTAACTTTAAAAAACCAGAAAATGGAAGTGCTATTTTTGTTAAAAGAAGAGCAATCATATCTGCATTTTCTTGTAAAAATGATGGTTCTTTACGAGTATAAAACTCTAATGCTCCATTAATGACCAAAAAGCTTTATATTGCGCACTTAAACTGTGTGCAATAGCAATTCTTTTACCAATTAAATCTGAAATAGTATAGATTTTTGAATCGCTATGAACTAGAATTTGAAAGAGTTCATAATAAAGGTTAGATACTAACCGAGCATTATTACTTGCATCAATATCTGCTTGAACAATAGCTAAGGATATTTTTTCACTTTTAAGAAGTTTCATACTTTCAACAGAACCTTGAGTTGTTACTAATTCTATTCTTATTTTAGGATATATCTCGTTTATCTCACTTGAGATAGCTTGTGCTATCTCTAAACTATCACGATGAGAGCTTGTTCCTAAATAGATAGTTTTTATTTCGTTATGCTCTTTATAGATGAACCATACTTGAATTAATATTGCTAGTAGGATTAAAAAAGTTACTATTTTGTGTGTTGGTTTCATTAGGTTTTATATTTACCCAACCAACCTCGAAATATCATTAAACAACCCAAGCCCCATCAAAGAAAGCAACAACACCCAACCAGCCATAGTAAGCTTAATCAACACTGCATCACTAGGTATTTTTTTTGTTATCATCTCATAAAGATTAAACATTATATGTCCACCATCAAGGGCAGGGATAGGGAGAAGGTTTAAGACACCTAAATTTACACTTATTAACGCTGCAAAGAAAAGAACACTCATCCATCCAGAGGCACTTGCATCTGATGTGAGTTTTACTATGCTTATAACACCACCAAGTTCTGATGCTGGAACATCGCCCATTATAAGTTTTTGTAAACCTGTAAAAATCATAGTTGAAGCAAATATAGTTTGCTCTGTTGCATAACTAAATGTTTCTCCAAAGCCTAATTTTAATTCATGAGTAACACCTGCTGCACCTATACCTATCATCTTTCTTTGGACTGTTTCTCCATACATATTTTGAGTTTCGCTAATTTTTGGAGTTAATATTTTATACTCTATAAATCCAGCTCGTTCTATCTCTATATTAAGGGCATCTTGTGATGAAGAGATAACTTTTGCCATATCTTTCCAAGTTGTGACTTCTTTTCCATTTATAGAACGTATAGTATCGTTAGTTTCAAGCCCAGCTACAAATGCAGGAGAATCTTTAACTACTTGACCGATAACTGGAGATAAAACAGAAGGGTTACCAAGTGCTATAATAAAATAGAGTACAAACGCTAAAAGAAAATTTGCAAAAGGACCTGCTAAAAGTATAAATATTCTTTGTATCGGTGTTTTAGTATTGTAACTATCCTCATCTAAACTTATTTTAGAGGGGTCGCTATCATCTTGACCTTTCATCTTTACATAACCACCAAGAGGTATAACCGAGATACTCCACTCTGTTCCCCATTTTTGAAATGAAAAAAGTTTTTTACCAAAACCTATACTAAAAACTTCTACATATACACCCATAAGACGGGCTGCACTGTAATGACCAAGTTCGTGAAAAAATATTAGCCCTGAAAGAACTAAAAGTGATACCATCCAACTCATTATTTGTTATCCTTTAGAAGTGCATTTTTAAATCCCCAAAGATACTCTAATCCTGAGTAAACTGTAAGAGCAGTAGCAAACCATAAAAGCTCATTTCCAAGTGGCCAGTGCATTAATAAAAAACCGATAGCAATCATCTGCATAACAGTTTTGATTTTACCAGCCCAAGAAGCTTTAACATCTATTCCTTCGCTTACAGCAACAGTACGAATTCCCGTAATGAAAAGTTCACGAACTATAATAATATAGATAGCCCACGGAGAAGCTTCTCCTATCATCATAAGTGCTAAGAATGCAGCGAGAGTAAGCATTTTATCTGCTAATGGGTCTAAAATAGCACCTAACATAGTCATCTGATTCCATTGTCTTGCTATGTAACCATCAAAAAAATCAGTTGCAGAAGCTAAAACAAAAAGAAGAGATGCAAAATAATAGTTCCAACTTATATGAAATCCATTATCTGTAAAAACTTGTGGATTTAAAATAATCCAAAACATAAAAGGGGCTATGAGAATTCGTAGTGATGCTAAGGCATTCGGGAGGTTCAGCAAAAATATTCCTTAAAATTATAATTATGTGATTTTAACTATTTATTGCTTACATAGGAATTGTAAAGATGTCATATAGAAAAATGACATCTTTAGTTTTTAAATAATTATGCTAAATATCCAAACATAGTAGAACGTCCAAATTTTTGAGCTAACATAGGAGCAGTTGCGCCTCTTCCATTTGCAATAGATTTATCAGCACCTTTTTCAACTAAATATTTAACTAATGCAGGTTTATCATCCATAATAGCTTCCATCAGTGGAGTCCAACCAACACCATCTGCTATATCTATATTTGCACCTTTTTCGATAAGCAACTCAACCATAGCTGTTTCTTCTCTACGAATAGTGATATGTAAAAGAGACCAACCATAAGCAGAATCTTGAATATTTATATCTTCTAGTTCATTAACAAGTGTAGTGAACAGTTCTAAATCACTTTTATAAACTACTTTTTCAAATAAAGAAAATATATCTTTAAAATCTTCATTATATGTTTTAATTTTATCTTGAGTTCCTTGAGTAAGTGAAGTTATTGTTTGCATCTAGTTTCCTTATTTTTTTTAATTAGATAGTAGTATATCTTATTTTATAATTTTTTAGCTTTTTCAATAGCTTTATTTCTTACCAAAATAGTAATGTATCTATTTGTACTAGCTTCTTTTGAATATAAAATAGCAACAAGTAGAAGTAAAACAGTTATAGATATATATATAATAAGGTCACTACCTTTTCCTATTCCAAAAATGTTAGCAACTCTATCTGAAACAGTAGGAAATATAATTAAAAAACTTCCTAGTGTAAAAAGAATAATAGAAACAAATTTATTCATATTTCTTAATCTTTTTGAGTAGGCAAGTAATAAAAGTGATAGGGCAATAGAGGTTATGAGAAATATTTTAATTAAAATCATGAACTTATTCTCTTAAAAAAAATATCTAAAAGAATATTTATAATACTAGAGAGCTTTTGTCCTTTTTGTACAGTGTATTTATTATAAACAATGGTACAAGGTACCTCTTTATAACTAAGGTTATATCTGCTTATCATATCTATAATTTCAGTTGCGTGGGACATTCTATTTTGTGTAATATTAAATTTTTTATTTGATATATCTATCATTCTAAAACCATTATTTGAATCTGTTAATCTTATTTTTGATGTTATATATGTAAAAATTCTTGCTATTTTTAATATAGTTTTTTTTGTTTTTGACATATTTATAGTTTTACCTAAAAATCTTGAACCAAGCACGATGTCATATCTATATTTTTTGATAGTTTGTTCGAAAAGTTCTATCTCATTTGGATCGTGTTGCCCATCACTATCTATGGTAACTACATATTTTAAATTTAAACTTCTTGCAAACTCTATCCCTGTTTGAAGGGCTGCTCCTTGACCTAGATTTATTTCATGAACTAAGAGATATATTCCTTTTAATTCATTCAAAATCTCCACACTACTATCTGTAGAACCATCATCTATTGCGATGATAGTATCATTTGGTCTTACTTTTTTTAGATGAAGAAAAAACTTTTTCAAAACTTTCTCTTCATTAAATATAGGAACGATAATCGCTATATCACTTTTCATTTTAAAACTTCAGAAAGTATATTTTGTATCTTATTGTTTGGTTTTGATGTTGTAAAAGTAGCTAGTATATAGTCTTTATTAAATCTCATTTTAGAAAAAAGATATGACATTAAATTTTCATCTAAAAGTTCATAAGGATGAATATATATCACTGGTTTAGTACCCTGTTTTATCATAGAATTAAACATATATTTTAATAAATTAGTAGGTAATACTCTTAGATAAAAGCCACCACTAAATGGTAAAGTTAATTTTGGGATAGGTATCTCAACTATACTATTTTTATGAATTAAAAATGGCTCTTTTTTATCAGTGCTATTACCATACATATAAGTTTTAAATGGAAAATATGAAGATGAATATTTATAACCAGCTTTTAAAAGCTCATCATAATATCTGTTATCATAGGGCAGAGACCAACTAGGACTTCTATATCCTACAACCTCATCAGATATAGTATCTTCTAAAAGTTTTTTAGAGTGGTTTATAGAGTCACTCCATTGAGAGAAACTTTCATTATATATTAAGTTATGTTTATATCCATGGGAAGCTATCTCATGTCCTGATTGATATATTTTTTTTACTATATCTGGGTATTTTTCAACAAATGTTCCAAGAACAAAAATAGTTGATTTTATATTATAATTTTCACATAGAAGTAACCATCTATCTATTATTTTATAATAATCTATATTATAATTTTTTATTTTTATGAGATTAAAATTAGCATCTTCTAGCTCTTCTAAATCTAATGTTAGCCATAAAGGATAGTTTTTATAGTTATTTGGTAGGAGATTTGTTATACTCATTTTTGAACCTTATTTATATCTATTTTATAGTTTAAAACAACAAAAAGCCCCCCTATTAAAGAGGGAAAAATTTGTATAAGATGTAATAAAATAGAGGTAGCTACAGCTTTTTCATAAATTATACCATAGTTACTTAATATATATATCACAGCAAAATGAAATGTACCTATTCCAGCTGGAGCTAAAGGTATAGCCATACCGATAGCTGATGCTAAATATACAAGTAAAGATTGAGATACTGTTAAATCAAAATGAACAACATATTTTAAAAAGATAACAAAAAAACTACCATTTATGAACCATACCATTAAGGTATAAAATGATGCAGTTAAAACTATCTTTGTTGAGATATTATTAGAGATATTTTTTATAATTTTTTTTATATATACTCTTAAAAACTTTGATGGAATATATTTTAAAAAAATGAAAATGTTTTGTTTTTTATATTTGACTAGATAAAATAGCAAAAAAAATAAAAGAATAAAAAGAGTAGGATAGATATAAGGTTGTTGAGTTGTAAAAAAAAACTCTACCCCTATAACAGTAGCAAATGCCAAAAAGATAATATCTAAACTTCTATCTATTGTAAAAATAGAGATACTTTTATTATATGGGATTTTATAATATCTTTTTAAATAAAAAAATCTTGATAACTCTCCAACTCTACCAGGAAGTAAAATATTTAACATAGATGTTAAAAAATATGCTTCTGAAGATGCTTGAAAGCTACAACTATGTTTAGATATAACTACCCACCGATAAGAGTTAAATATATCGCTTAAAACGGAGTAGAGTATAATTAGAAAAACAGACATATAGCTTATATCTGTAAAGACTTTCAATAGAAGTTCTATATCAATATTTGAAAATATATAGATAAAAATTAGGATAGTTACACTAAATTTAATAAGAGTTTTAATAATATACTCTTAATATTCAGGTAAATATCTAACTAAAATATTACCAAGTTTATCAGCTAATTTGAATGGTATATATTTCCAAATAGCTGATGCAAGTTTATATTTTGAATAAAGATTAGCACGGTTATTTATATGTGAGAATATATCTATTTTAACAGGTATAGCACCAAATTTACTTTTAAAACTATATGTACCAGATTGATACCCCGAACGACCAAAATCAAATATATCTTTTTTCTTCTCTTGTGATGCAAACTTCATAGCTTCTGCAAAGAGAAGATAACCAGCCTTAGAGGATGAGTAACTATTATCTCTTCCTACCCATCCTGACCAAGCTATATTTTCATCATATAAGATAGATGTTGCATATATAGGTTTATTCTCTTTATAGCATATAAAAAATGTTACATCATCTTCAAAATGTTTTGCAAAAGATTGAAACATTTTAATAGAGTGTGCTGGACTTCCTAGTTTATGCATAGAGTGTGAGTAAAGTTTATAAAAATCATTAATAATACTATTATCATTACCTCGTTTTACAATTAAGTTTTCTTGCTGAGATTGTTTAATATAGTTTCTAGTTCTTGCTTTAATATGGTTTTGCATAATCTCTTCAAAACTGTGTGAAGATATATCAACTCTCATAGTGACCATATCATCTTTTTTAAAATCTTTATATTGGGGATTTAAAACTTTAATAATATATTTAAAATCTTTTGTATCTTTAACTATATTTTCTATATCTTTATACTCTATATCTGTATATGATAGTACAGGAAGATAGGATAGTGTTGTTCTTAGTTCTAAAAATGATGGAACTATATGAAATCTATTATATGTATTATAATAAAGATATTCAAATAGTACAATCTCAAATTTTTCTATAAATTTTTTATTAAAAGGTGTTGTTATCTTCATTATCTAATCTCTCCAATCTTTTTTCTAAACTCTCAAATACATCATTAAAAGCATCTATAATAACACTACTAAATGCTTTATCTGACATCTTTTGAACTTTATCTTTAGCATCTTGAATACCTAATCCTTTTTTGTACTTTCTATCACTAATTATACCTATAAATGTCTCAGCAAATGCTACTACTTGAGCTTCTATAGGTATATCTCCCCCTACCAAACCATAAGGATAACCCTTTCCGTCATATCTTTCGTGATGATACTGTATAATTGTAGATATAGGATACTTATTAGCTATTGGATGTACAATTATTTCACCAATAATAGGATGGTACTTTAGAATATCTAAGTCATCTTCATATAACTTATCTTTAGAGTTAATAAGTGTAGTTAAATCTCCTACCATTCCTATATCGTGAATAGAGGATGCTATCTCTATATTTGTAATTTTATCTTGTCCTAAAAAAAGTTTTTTTGCTACTTGTGATGCTACTAAAGCTACTTTTTTTGAATGGTTTTTATAGTAATGATTTTCATTTTCTAAATTTATTGTTGCTTGTTGTAAAAACTCTAAATAAGTATCTAAAACTTTATTGTCATCAGTTAGAGTTAAAAGAAGCGTTCCTGCTAATTCTAAAAATGTACCTATACTTTTCATCTGAGAGGGTGTTAATTCTTGTAAATTATAAACCTCTAGTTTATAGGGAGTATTTCTTATATAAAAAAGTTTTTTGTTACTTTCTTTATTAGATATGTTACCTAAAATCAACTCATTTGTTGTAGAAAATATTTTTAAGCCATCTACTCGAATTGCTTTCATAATAAGTGAAAGTAAAAACTTTAAAAAATTATCTTGTCCAAGTAAATTTCCATGAATATGCTCTGAGATAACTTTTGAACGATTTTGAATCTGTTGATCAGCAGTTGTACTATCACTATTTTTAAGTGTTTTATAATATTGAAGAATTATCTCTATAAATCCTACATAATTATTTACATTGAGGGTTTTTAAAGAGTAAAATCGTAAAAGATACTCTTGATTATTACTTATATAGTTACAAACTTTATATCTTCCTATACTTTTATCATGTTTTCTAACCGAATATTCTAATTTTAATGGTACAAATATATTATTTTCATCTTTTATATTTTTACTAAGAAGTAAAAAACTCTCACCTCTTTTTTCATAAAAAGCACTATATTGAGCATCTATTTCATTTGTATAAGAGAGTATATACTTTTCAACATCCTCTATATCTTTTAATCTTGATAAATCTTCAAAAAACATATTTTGAGTTTGTAAGATAGTATTTTGTAGTTTTAAACTCTTTGTTATGTATATAATATAAAATATTAATAATAAAAATATGATTAAGGGAAATATTCCTACTGTTGCATCTATATTATTTAAAAATATATCTATATTATATTTTATGATTTCTGGAAGTTCATAATTAAGATAATATTTAATATCTTCAATCATTTTGCACCTTTTTTTTATTCTTAGCTATCTCATTTAGTTTTTCTATATACTTAGAATTATCTATTTTATAAACAATAATATCTGCTCCATTATACCAAGTTATTATATTATCATGTGTTGCATTATATGTAACAATCCATTTTATGAGATTTTGTGATAATTGATTTTTCCATTTTAACCACCAATCCCCTGTTCCTTGATAACCATGTGTAAGATGTTCTTTTACTATAAAAATAGTTTCTGTTGGTATCTGCAGTTCGGTATCATTAGAGTTATAGTTAAAAATAAAATTAGAAATATCTATATGAAAACCTTTTCCTAAAATTTTTGCAAACCCTTGATTATCAGATACTATTGTCCAAGTGAGTGGTTGATACTCTTTTTCAATTTTATATATTATATAGGGTGATTCGGGATACTCTATATCTGTTATTTTTTTCCAAAAATCTTCTGTATGATGCCATTTAGGTGTTATAAATATAAAAAGTAGTGTTAAAACAGTAAATATATATCTCATTCTCTTTTCAAAGGATTGTTTCATAAAAAATTGAAGAGAGTTAATAACCGTAATATAGAATACTATTCCACTCAATATACTAAAAGATAAAAAAAGATAAGTGATAGCTCTTTGAAAAAATACTAAACTTGGAATTCCAAGATTATTTGAAAAAAAGAGAACAAGAGTAACAATACTTACATAAGCAAAAGAGTTCAAAAAAAACTTATCTTTTGAGAAGAATGAATACAGTAAAAAAACAATACTTATAAAAATAAATATTAATTGAATATCAGTATGTAATACTAATGTGAAAGTAGTCTCTTTATCAATAATATCTTCTGTATGTTGTTTCGTTGAGAGTAGCTTATCAAGAATAGGCATCGCAGCACCAACATCTTGGGGTAGACCATATTTTATCATTGAGAACATCCAAATATTGCCTAAAAATGCCGACACTAAGATAGCAAGTAAACCTTTTTTTAAAAGTGCTAAAGATAATTTTCTATAAATAATAGAATTAAAAAATATCATTATACTGATTGGAATTAAAAAAACTACAGAACCACCATGAAATGTAAAAGCTAAAAATAGTGTTATAGCATAGAGAACTAAGTAGCTGTTTTGATCTGTTTGTAATGTTTTTATTAAGAAATATATATAGGGTAAAAATAGCATAGATGCTAACTCATAGGCAAGTCCACTAGAGTGCCTCCAAAAGAGTCCTAATGTTATCTCTTTATTTTCTGGAAATGGAGCAAGAGTATCTGGAATTTTATATATAGACAGATTGAAAAAATTTACGATTTCTGGAATATTAACATCCACAAGATTTCCTGTAAACAGATAGGCAAGAGGTGTCATTAAAACCATAGAAAAAAAGAGGACACTAAACATTCCTGCATAGTGTGAAGTTGTTATTTTCAATACTACATAGTAGATACCAAAAAGTAAAAAGAGAACAGTGAAAAAAGGGTATATATTAAAAAGTACAAGTGAATTTATATTTGTTATAGATTTAAAGAAAAAAACGAGAGAAGCTTGTCCATACATATCTGAACCAAACGTTTTAGAATCTGCCCAAAAGTTACCTCTCTCCATAGAGGCTACCCACTCAATAAACTGTGCAACATCGGGTAATGCATCGCTAAGAGTATACAATCCTCTAATAGAAAAAAGATAGGAGGAATAGATAAATACAATAGAGAAAATAAAATATTGTAAAAATTGAAAAACTGTTAAGTTTTTAAAAAAATCATTTAATTTATTTTCAATATTTTCTTTTATATTATCAAATATATTATCATGAAACTCTACTAAATCTAGTATTTTAGAATAGGTATCTATCTTTTTATTTTTAATATAAATAGATAGATTTTGCTTATAGTAATAGTTTATAAACAACAGCTTTGTAAAAATTAGGGATATAAAAAAGAGAGCGCTAGAGTATATACCTATCTGAGAAAGGATAGGTACAACTAGCAATACATAAGACAACATATAAAGAATATTAAACATTATTCTATCTGATAAATTATCGATATGCTCTTGAGGAAATATTTTTTGTGGAAGAATGTAAAATATAAGCCATACAAATAAAGCAAGAAAAAGTAAAGAGGAGATATTTATTTTAAATATCTCCTCTAATATATCTACATTTAACATCTATTTATCTAAAGAATAAAAAAGTAACTTCCATCTTAAAAGTTCTCCATCATAGTATCTTGTAGTGAACTCTAAAGGAAGTATTGATATTATTTTTCCTTTACCATAGTGTGTAGATGAAGCTAAAATATGACCATTTGTATCTTTTATAAAATCCTCACCTGTTATCACAAAATAGTTTTCAGCAAAGTTTTTTATCTTTAAAGATAAAGTATTTATAGGCTTAAACTTTTCAGTAGTAATTAAATTTTCAAAAATTATGGTTTGAGCTTCTATTTTAATAAGATTTACTTTTTTAGCTCTATAATGAGAATATTGTAGAGGGAACCCTAAAAAGTTCATATTTGCCGCTTTATTTTGAAGTTTATCTAATATCTCTTTATCACTTTTTTTTACATCTGTTATAAAATTCTCATAACCAGTAGCAAATACTCCAGCTTCTACCCATAAGATACCACCCTGTTTAATCCACCATTTCAAAATTTTTCTCTCTGTTGCTGACATATTATATGAATAACATATATTTTCAAACATATCAGTTGATATATGTTTAAAATTTTCTAGCCATATTGGTTGAATATATATAATATCATATATAAAAGAGTTATGTAGAAGTTTAAAAAAATTAACATCAGCTAAGAAAGCGGTTTTATATCTATAAGGAATTTTATCATAAAAAATATCATCAAACTTTCCCTTAAAATCTATATGGTGAGAAAGTGATATAAAAGGGAAACTTTCTAAAAGTTCTCTACTATCTGTTTTATTTTCAAAATATTCACTTGGATAACTATCATATATGATAGGCGTGTAATTTCGAGAGAGAATTTTTTCATCTATACTATCTATTGCATTGTTTGATGTTGAACAAGCAGTAAATATTATTAGTGATATTAAAGAGAGATAGGTATGTTTTAATTTCATCATCTACTTACCTTTTATACTCTCAATAATCTCATTTTTAACAAAAATAAGATTTTTATAAATCCCTTTCAAATCTTCAATATTTGTACAATTAAAATCACGACTTACAAAATATTGATACTTATCTTTTCCTAACTTCTTTAAAATAACAAAGTTCCAAGTAGCTCCAACTATATAAGCTCCTCGCATAGAGGTTTCATTATTAAGTTCTATTGCTGAGATAAGTTCTGCTAAGAGTTGTGGTTCTGGGTCTGTATTTTGCTTCCCTTTTTTAAACTCTTGAATGAAAAAATAGGGTTTTTGTATATATTTTATACCTTTTGATAGGATAAAATCTGTTATTCCTGAAAATATAAATTTTTCTGTTTTATATTCTAGTGAATATTCATAAAAATCTCTAAAATTATATTTTAAATTTGTAAAATTTATATGGTTAAAAAGAGGGCTTAAAAATTTCATCTTTAAATCTTCTTCATTATAAGATTTTATATTATATACCTCTAACATTAAAAGATTTTTTAAAAATATAGTTGTTTTTTCATCTATATCCTCCGAATTAAACCATCTATCAAAAACAGAATAATTGAAACTTTCTTCAATATCAACAAGCGTTCGTAACTCTTCCTCTTTTATTTTACTAAAGCTATATGTTGGTATTTCCTCTTTATCTTTTCCTTCTAATTTGTTTAGGCGTTCTCGTAACTCTTCATTTTCTTTTAATAGGCGTTGTTCTATCTCTTCTGACATTGTAAGCTCCTTTTTCTATTATCGTCTTGTATTTAATTTAATAATAAGCTGAATAGTAATAATAATCAAGATTATCTATCATTTTTTTAATAGCTTTTCTTGAAATATACCAAAATAGGATAGAACCACAAAGAAGACCTACAACAGCATATTCGTAACTTATGAGTCTACTTATAATTAAACCTAAAAGTATATTACATAAAACAGCATAATATATCGCTTTTAATGCTATAGCTTCTCTTGAAAATGAGAATAAAAGAAGTATATTCATTAATCCTTTTACTAAAAATAGATAAGCGAGTGTTGCAATAAAAAAAAGTGTAGGAATAGGAGGAATTAACATATTTTTTAGGTTTTCATTCTCAAAATTTATAGCTAAATAATAGATGAAATAGTATGCCAAAAATGCAACAAATAGTGATGCAATAGTAAAAATAATATTAAATTTATTGAGATAATATTTTACCATATTATTATAACTTTGAGTTTCACTATATATATAATCTTTTGTAGCTCTATTAATTCTTATAAGCAGTTCGGATATACTTACCTCTGTAACACCAATCATAAAGATTAATGATATTAATGCCCAATCAAGACCGAGTTCATAATCTATTTGAAACCATATAAGATAGGGATTGTTTTCATAATCAGCACTCCATGCAATAAATCTATCTGCTACTAAAAAAGAAAAATATAAAAATCCATATAAAAAAAATGGTAATAAAGTATGAAATAAAATTACAGTTTTTGGTAAAGTTGCATCTTCAATATCTGAACTGCGTAGTTCAAGCTTTTTTAGTTTTCTAAGTGAAAAGAAGAAAAGAGTAATATTTAAAACACTTAGTGCTAAAGATTGAGAATGGATAAGTTCAAACTCAAATATTCTATAAAATAGATATACTAAGATTACCCCTATAGATGTAAACATAACAATATCAAAAAAATCTTCTAATGCATAATAGATTGAGAAATTAAGATATAAAATAGATAAGAGTATATAAAAAAACAGTGTTAAAATATAGAGACTAAAGGGTACGAATTCAAATAATAGATTTATAACAGATAGAAATATAGCTATCAATATAATTATCTTTAAACCAAAAATATAAAATCTCTTTATAACTTTTGAAGCAAGTAAGTATTGTTTAGCTTTTATATAAAATAGACCTTGCCTACCGATAATTTGAGCTATACCACCAGTTACTACAAGTGCAGTAAATGAACCTATTGCAATAGCAGTTGCAGATGCCATATCTATCTCTGTACTAGACCATAGTGAATAACCGATAAAAATTGTTGCTACAATTTGTATTAACATCGGTAGAGCAAAAGCAAGACCTTTTATATAGTTTTTACTTACTCTTGGTACTATCGGAATAATCTCTTCAACAGACAGTTCTCTTTCCTCATAGCTATAATTATCTATAAAAGATTCTAATTTTTTAGCTAACTCAAAAAGATTTTCACTCTCATAAATATTTTGAGCATCTATATCTCTTAATCCATAAGCTTCAAGAAGTGCAGTAAGTTCCCAGTGATTAAAAGGTTTTCCACGCTCTTTTGTTATATCTTCATATAACTTTTTATATCTATCTTCTTCTATCATATCTTTTTGGATTTTCTTTATTATATTGATTAAAAAGTTGTTTATATGTATCTTGATAATCATCAATCATATCTATAATAGTAAAACCATTAAGGACTTTCTCTCTCGCTTCAATCTCCATACCTCTATATGATTTTAAGTTAGTTAATATATCTATCGTATGTTTAGCAAACTCACTATATGCTTTTGGTTTTACAATAAAGCCATATCCTTCCAAAACTTCTCTAGTCCCTCCAACATCTGATGATATAACAATTTTTTCACATGCCATCGCTTCAAGAACTACAAAAGGGAAGGCTTCTGAAATACTTGTAAGCATTACTACATCACCTTGATTATATGCCGATGCAGGATTGTTTGTAATTCCCTCAAATGAGAAATTATTTTCAATCTTCAACTCTTTTACTAGCTTTTCACATCTTTCATAATACTCTTTATCTATTTTATTACCAAAAAGTTTAAATAAAACATCTGGGATTTTTTGAGATACTAATTTACAAGTATGTATATATGTTTCTATATCTTTGAGCTGATCAATTCTTGCTAACATAACAACAGTTGGTCTTGTATCTGTTTTGTATTTTTTCATAGATTTAAATATATCTACATCTATACCATTATAGATAGTTCTAAACTGCTCATCTTTAACACCCCATTGTTTTTCCCAACGTTTATTATAGTTGCAAACAGGGGATACTATATCTGCATATTTATAGTTTAATTTAGATACTAAAGTAATAAGTCCCATTAGAAACTCTTTTGTTCTATATGGAGTTAAACTTCTTGAGGCAAAAAGATATTGCTCTCGTATATAAATACCATGTTCAGTAAGTAAAATTTTTGAACCAAATTTTTTTTTTGCTAAGATACAAGGAAGACCACAAAATGCAGCTGCTGAGGAGTGGTATATTTCAGCTTCTTGTATAGGAGCAAGAAGAGTTATAAAAAATCTATATAAAAATCTTAAACCCTCTATAAGATCGGAAATAGTCGGCATATTTGTTTCACAACCAGCATATATCTCTTGCATTTTATATTTATAGGCTTCCCAAATCGCCTGAGATATAAATATCTCATGATAATCATATTTATTAAAATAATCATGAAAATCTACTAAAATATCACTAAGATAATCCAAATCATTTTTTTTTTCATATATATAGTCTATTATTATATTTAATATAGGTATAAATTTTTTTTGTAGTTCTCTATCTTGTGATTTTATTTTATTTTTATATACAGTAGAAAATGCTACCTCTTTGGTAAATTCTGATGGGTCTAAAATTCCCCATAAAGGAACTGCTATTATATTTACTACATTTTTAGGAAGTATAAATTTCATTTTTAAAAAAGGGTTCATTTTGATGGGAAGAAGGGTAAAATCTATCTCTGGAAGTTCCTCTATTAAGATATGTGTCCATGTACTTACACCACCTGTAGCATAGGGATATGTACCCTCTGATGTTAAAACAACTCTTATCCTATTTTCCAAAGATTTGATTCCCACTTAATAAAGATATATCTATAAGTGAACTTATAATATTAATATTGTTAAGTAATTTACTTTTTTCATTATTAGTTTTTTTATCAAATTCACGGGAGTATTCACTGTAACTACTAAGACCTATTAAATATCTTTGTTTCATATTTTTGCTTATTTTTTGTACTATTTTTGATTGTTGTTTTAAAATAGTTTTTAATTTATAAAACTGTTCATATTGAGTATATCTTTCTTCAAGAGCATTCAGTATATCTTTTTGTTTTTGATTTAAAAGATTTTTTTTCTGAAGAGTCTCAAGTTTTGCAACTTCTATATTTAAACTTCTATCATCTCTTTGAAAGATAGGATATTTAAAAGTTATATTATTTTGCCATACCATACCATCTGATTCATATCTATTATCGGAAGTTTTTGTCTGAGAGTAACGATAACCTATACGAGATTCAAAATCAATCTCCCAATCTTTTTGTTTACTTTCCATCACTATTTTATTTTCTGAAAGTTTCAAAATATTTTCAGATATGAGAATATCACTATTTTTTAAGAGTGTCATTTTCTTTATATTTAAAAGGTTTGCTATATTTTTAGATATATGAATCCAACCTAGTTGAATTTTCTTATTTTCATTAAAATTAATAGTTTGTTTAAATATATGAATATAACTTTTATAAAGCTGTACTAATGAAATTATATTTTTATCAATATTTAAAATCTCATTTTCAATAATAAGTCTATCTATCTCTGATTTTTTTAAAATTTTTTCTCGTTTAGTTATATCTTTTAATAACTGTTTTTTATCTTTTTTTACTCTTTTTTCTATACGAAGTTGCTCTTGAAGTATAAGTAGATTTTTATAAATATGTAACCCTAAAACTATCATTTGTTCTTTTTTTTTCAGATAATTGAGTTCAGATAATCTTTGTTCTAAAAAAGTTTTTTTTGTCTTTATAGAACTTTTTTGACCATCATATAATTTTTTTTGGAAAATAAATTCATTGTTTAAATCAGAGTTATAAGCAAGAACACCATTTTCTAAAAATTCTTTGTCATAAGATAAAGATGTTACAAAATCAAGATTAAAATTATATCTGCTTTCTTTATTAATATTTTTAATATGAGTAATTTTTGTTTCAAGATAACTATTAATATAACTATTATCTTGAGAGAGTAATTGAGAGATATATTGCTCAAAGCTATATCTAATAGTATTATTATCTTCTATTTTTAGAGTTGATGCATCTAATATAAATACAAAAATTAAAGTTAAAATACCATATCGCATAAACTAAAACTCCAATCTTTTATGCTAATATTCTAGCTAAAACTTACTTATAGAAGGAACTTTTTTTGAAAATTTTATTTTTATTTTTTATTTTACCCTTTATATTTACATCTTGTAGTAGACCACTAGAAGACAAGCAGTTAAAAAAAAATAAAGATAATTTAGAAATTGTATTAGAGGGTGTTGTTCTTCCAAATAGAGAGGTCGCCATATTAGCACCTATTATGGGAGAAATAGAAAATATATATATTAAAAATGGTTCCTATATTAAAAAAAATGAAAATATTATAGGCTATAACCATTTAAGTTTTAATCGGAATATTTATAGAATAAAATCAAAAATTTCACAAAAAAGATTTTTATTACGAAAGATGAAACTCTCAAAAAATCAGATAGATATATATAATAGTAAAGAGAACTTAAAAAATATAACATATCTTAGTAATCTCGGAATATCTACAAAACCAGAATTATATGAAGCACAAAATAGATATATAGCAAGTTTAGAAAGAAAAGATAGTTTAAATTCAAGGATAGATGCATTAAAATTTGATATAGTGCTTTTAAAATATGAGTTACAAGATGCTAGAAATATTTATAATAATTCTATAATTAAATCACCAATTAATGGTTTTGTAAAAGAGTTGGCAGTTACAAAGGGTCAAAGAGTAGATGTAAATAGTATATTAGGTAAAGTGATAAATATAGACAATGTTGTAGTTAAAGCTGGATTAGCATCTGGACTTTTACCATATATTAGCGAAGGACAGCCTGTTAAAATTAAATTTTTAACTACACCAAGAAAAAATATAGAGGCTAATATAAGTAAAATAATTCCTATATTAGACCCTACATTTGGTAAAATTGTTGTAGAGATAGAGCTTAAAAATAAAGATTTTTCACTTCAACCAAAAACAAAAGCACTTATAACTATAAAGTTACCAAAAGGAAAAAACCTTAAAGAATTTTATTGAAAAGAAGTACCACCATCAATAACAATCGTTTGACCTGTTAGCCATGATGCGGCATCTGAACATAAAAATGCACAAGCACCTGTTAAATCTGTTGCATCACCCATACGTGAAAGTGGAGAGCGTTTAACAACTTCAGCTTTAACAACTTCATAGTTAGGGAAAGCTTTAAGTGCATCAGTGTCTATTGGACCACCACTTACTGCATTTACTCTAATACCTTTTTCGCCAAGTTCAGCAGCAGCATACTTAACCATAGTTTCAACTGCAGCTTTATTTGTACCATGACCAGAGTAGTTTGGAGTGTAAACTAAGTTACCCGTAGAACTCATAGAGATGATAGAACCACCACCAGTTTTTTCCATACGTTTAACAGCTTCTTGAGAACCAACAACAAATGCCGATACAGTTGCAGTATAGATATTTGTTAAACCTTTTGGTTTTAAACGCATAAATGGAGCAAATCCACCAACAACAGAACGACCAGAGATAATAGCGTTTGAGATAAAATAATCAAGTCTATCAAAATCTTCATCGAACTCTTTGTAAACATCTTTATATGTTAATGGTTCCATAATATCAAGTTTATAAGCACGAGATTTTACACCATAATTAGTTTCTAAATCGGTAATAATTTCATCTGCTATATCTGCATTTGAAGCATAAGTAAACGCTACATCACACCCTTTAGATGCAAATTCATAAACGATAGCTTTTCCGATACCACGTGTACCACCAGAGATAAATAAAGTTTTACCTGTCATTGTTTTTTCCATTTTATAGTCCTTTAATATCGTAATTTTTCATCACTTCTTCAATACGTTTCATATTAGCACTACTTGGAGCTAAAAGAGGAAGTCTATATTCTAAAGTGTCAATAAGACCAGCTATATACATCGCTGCTTTTACTGGAATAGGATTCGCTTCACAAAACATTACACTATTAAGTGGGTAAAGTTTGTCATTGATAGCTTTTGCACCTGCGAAATCACCCGCTAATGCTAAACGCACTAACTCTGATTTTAGGTCTGGCATAAGGTTAGAAGTAACAGAAGTGATACCAGCTCCACCATTTGCAAGTATTGGATAGTCAATAGCATCATCTCCAGAAAATACTTTAAGTTCTGGACGACGAGATAAAAGTTCAACTGTACGTTCAAGTGAACCAGTAGCTTCTTTTACACCATAAATATTTGTAACATCATCAAAAAGACGGATAGTAGTATCTGCTGAAATATCTACACCTGTACGTCCTGGTACATTGTAAAGCATAAAAGGAAGTTCAGGAACCGCTTCAGCTATCGCTTTATAATGTTGGTAAAGACCCTCTTGAGAAGGTTTGTTATAGTAAGGACTTACTGAAAATATAGCATCAACACCAGCACTTTGTGCATGTTTTGCAATCTCAATAGCTTCATGAGTTGCATTTGAACCAGCACCTGCAAGAACCTTAGTGTCAGTTCCTTTACAAACTTCTACCGCTATCTCGATACAACGTTTATGCTCATCGTGAGTAAGAGTAGCACTCTCCCCAGTAGTTCCAACAGGACAAACTGCGTTCATACCATTGTTAATTTGACGTGTAATAAGGGCAGCATAAGTCTGCTCATCTAATTTTCCATTTTTAAATGGTGTTATAAGTGCGGTTGAAGAACCTGTTACTATATTCATTAAAATACCTTCTATAAAATAATGCGCAATTATAGCTAAAAGTTTTTAATATTTAATAATCAATACTAAAACCAATACCGATGTTATACCCTTCAAGTCCATCAGCCCTTATGGTGTTGAGTTCAAAAAAGTATCTGTTTATCCACGAGAAGCTATCATCGTACCAGTATGCAACACTACCAAGACTAGCGTACGAATCAAACCTTACAACATCTTTTACTTCACCAAAAAGGTAGTTTGCATTGAAGTAAGCTTCTAGTGTTAAATAGCTTTTTTCATAGCCATAAATTTTTTCACTCTCTGCACCAAAGGCTAAAGTAATAACACTTGATTGTGTGCTAAAAGTAGTAAATTCATCAAAGTTAAATGTTGATTTTGTCTCATAAAGTTTGTAAGAGACTTTAGCATAAGGCTTAAAACCCTCAACTTTTGGTCTGTATTTAGCATCTGAAAAAAATTTATAACTGAGGTTATCGTTATACTCATTGTTAAAAAAGTCTCCTATTGCATCACCTAAGTCGTCATCGGGCTTAGAGACACTTGCACCTGAACGAGAGTAGATAAGCTCTCCCCCTATCGAAAAACTTAAGTCGCTATTGTAATTGTACTTGACTCCCCCGCCAAGACCTGCAGTATAGGTTTGAAGATGGTTTTCATAGTTTAAAACACCACTAGGAGGAAGGTTTACATCTTTTGAGATAAAGACTCGACTATA
>CAZXSD010000028.1:0-22835 GCA_964642985.1 uncultured Sulfurimonas sp. | reverse complement strand
TTGGTTGTAAAATGCTTCGTATCTGTCATGTAAATAAATGTTCAGTAGGTATCGCAACTCAAAATGAGACACTTCGTCAAGAGTTCTTTAAAGGTCATGTTGATCAAGTTATCAACTATTTTACACTTTTAGCTGAAGATGTACGTTCTATTATGGCTGAACTTGGTTATGCAACTATGGAAGAGATGGTAGGTCGTGTAGATATATTAAAAGTAAAAAATGATGAGTTTGCTCAAAAATTTGATTTCTCAGCAATTTTACATGAAGAAGAGGGTATCAATACTCATCAACAACCATTTAATCATCCATTTGATGATAATACATTTGAAAAAGATGTTTTAAAAGAGGCTATGATAGCTATTAAACATCCTGAACATCCTATTAGAATAAATAGAGAGATTAAAAATGTTCATAGAAGTTTTGGAGCATTAGTTTCTGGAGAGATTGCAGAGTATTATGGTGATACAGGCTTAAAAGCTGATACTATAAAAATCAATCTTTCAGGTGTAGCAGGTCAAGCTCTTGGTGCATTCTTAATTCCAGGTGTTTCTATCTATTTAGATGGTGTTGCAAATGATTACCTTGGAAAAGGTATGCATGGTGGTAAAATTATTATCCGTTCTAAAAATGAGGGTGAAGAGTTCTCTGCTGGTGGTAATACTTGTCTTTATGGTGCTACTGGTGGTAAACTTTATATCTCTGGAAGTGTTGGAGAGCGTTTTGCTGTTCGTAACTCTGGTGCTGTTGCAATCGTTGAGGGAACAGGAGATAATGCTTGTGAGTATATGACAGGTGGTATCATCGCTATTCTTGGTCGTACAGGTATTAACTTTGGTGCAGGTATGACAGGTGGTGTTGCATTTGTTTATGATGAAGACCATAGTTTTGTTGAAAATGTAAACCGTGAATTAGTAGATGCTATTAGAATAGATACTGATGAGGGTGCTGATGCTAGACATCTACTGAAAAGACTGTTAAATGATTATATAGTAGAAACAGAGAGTAAAAAAGCAAAAGAATTACTTGAAAACTTTAGAGTAGAAGTTAGAAATTTTTGGTTAGTACGTCCTAAAAATTTAACGAAACTACCTCTAAACTTAGAGAATGGAGATTAATATGAGAGAATTTTTAAAAACTGAAAGAATCGATCCCACTAAGAGATTAGCGGTTGAGAGAACAAAAGATTTTGGTGAAATTTATGAAGTATTTAATAAGCATGATGCAGCATCACAAAGTGATAGATGTATTCAATGTGGAGATCCATATTGTTTAAATAAATGTCCATTACATAATTACATTCCTCAATGGTTAAAATCTGTGAGTGAAAAAGATTTAGAGTTTGCTTTTAAACTTTCAAATGAACCTTCTCCTTTTCCAGAGGTTATGGGTAGAGTATGTCCTCACGATAGACTTTGTGAGGGTGATTGTACTCTTAATGATGGTCATGGTGCTATTACTATCGGTTCTGTTGAAACACATATTACTGAAGCTGGATTTAAAGCTGGGTATACACCAGATTTTCCAGGTATAACAACAGATAAAAAAGTAGCAATTATCGGTAGTGGACCTGCTGGTCTTTCTGCTGCAACATATCTTTTACGTTCTGGTATTGCAGTTACTATGTATGAAAGAGCTGATAGAGCAGGTGGACTTTTAACGTATGGTATTCCTAACTTTAAACTAGATAAAAAAATAGTTCAAAGACGTGTAAAACTTCTTCAAGATGCAGGTTTAAAGCTTGTATTAAATTGTGAAGTTGGTCAAGATATTACTTTTGAAGAGATTGCAAACTCTCATGATGCTATGTTTATAGGTGTTGGTGCTACTAAAGCAAAACACGCATCTTTAGCAGGTGAAAAAGCTCATAATGTTTATAATGCTATGGATTATTTGACAGCTATTCAAAAGAAAAGATTTAAAACATCTTATGATAAAAAGTTTGACTTTAAAGACTTGAATGTTGTTGTAATCGGTGGTGGTGATACTGCTATGGATTGTTTAAGAACAGCGAAAAGAGAGGGTGCAAAAAGTGTAACTTGTTTGTATCGTCGTGATGCTCATAATATGCCTGGATCTAAAAAAGAGTATAAAAATGCTATGGAAGAGGGTGTAGATTTTAGTTTCTTAGCTTCTCCAAAAGAGATTATAGTTAATGAAAATGGTTCAGCTATTGCAGTAGAGATAGTAAGAACTTCTTTAGGTTTAAAAGATGAAACTGGTCGCCAAAAGATGGAAGAGATTAAAGGGAGTGAAACAAGAGTAAATGCTGATGTAGTTATAATGTCACTTGGATTTGATCTTGCAAAACCATCTTTCTTAGCTGAAAATGGTATCGAGACTAATTCATGGGGTGGGATTATTATAGATAAAGAGACTTATGAAACAACAACTTCTGGTATTTATGCTGGTGGTGACTGTTTTAGAGGTGCTGACTTAGTTGTAACGGCGGCATTAGATGGTCGTGAATCTGCTAGAAGTATAGTGGGTTCTTTACTTAAATAATTTTATAATTAATCGCTATCTATTTTTTAGTAGATAGCGATTTGTATTAATAATAAGGAACTTTTTTGAATATTTTAAGCCTTTTTTCTAAAAATCAAGATAAAGAACCAGTAAAAGGGGATACCGCTTCTCACTGGATTAAATGTAAATCATGTAACTCTTTAATGTATTATAAAGAAGTTGAAAACCAAAATAATGTATGTCCTAAATGTGGATTTCATTTTCGTATCGGAGTAAAGGAACGTCTTAAACTTTTAGCTGATACTGATACTGATAGTTTTGTTGAATTTGATTCAACTCTTGAACCTGTAAATCCTTTGAATTTTGTAGATAAAAAATCTTATGATCAAAGAATTGAAGATGGATTTAAAAAAACAGGTAGAAAATCATCAGTAGTAAGTGGTTCTATCAAAATGAACGGTGTTTCTGCTCAAATAGTAATATTTGATTTTGCATTTATGGGTGGTTCATTAGGATCGGTAGAGGGTGAAAAAATTGTAAGAGCTACAAATCGTGCTATTGCAAATAAAGAGGGTTTAGTAATTTTAAGTGCTAGTGGTGGAGCAAGAATGCAAGAGAGTACATTCTCATTATTACAGATGAGTAAAACTTCAGCAGCACTTGCAAAATTAGCTAAACAAAATTTACCATATATCTCTGTTCTAACAGACCCTACTATGGGTGGTGTAAGTGCATCATTTGCAACTTTAGGGGATATTATTATCGCTGAACCAGGTGCATTAATTGGTTTTGCTGGTCAAAGAGTTATAGAACAAACTATCGGTTCTGCACTTCCAGATGGTTTTCAAAGAGCTGAGTTTTTATTAGAAAAGGGTTCTATTGATATGATTGTTAATAGAAATGATCTGAAAAAAACTTTATCAGATATTTTAACTTTATTAAAAGTTTAATATGAAACTGTATGCACTCTGTGATCAATCTATTTTAGATACTTATAATATCTCTATAGAACAATATATTGAAATTGCAAAGAGAAATTCTGCTGAAATAATTCAGTATCGTAACAAAAATGCTCCTATCTCTTTGATTAAACAAAAATTAATCGAAATAAGAGCTATTTTTGATGGGATTTTAATTGTTAATGACCATTACAGTTTAATAGAGTATTGTGATGGTGTTCATATCGGTCAAGAAGATTTAAGAGCTATTGATATTGATCCTATAAAGGCTGTTCAAATGCTACGAAAAATTATTTTTAAAGATAAGATTTTAGGAATTTCAACACATAATATAGAGGAAGTTCTTCAAGCTAACGAGATGGATCTAAACTATATTGGTCTTGGTGCATATAGAACAACAGATACCAAAAAAGATATTAGTGTTATAGTTGGAGATAAGATAGATTTTATAGCATCTCATTCACAACATAAAGTAGCTGTAATTGGTGGTGTGAAGATGAGTGATAAATTTAAAAATATCACTTATCATGTTATTGGCAGTGGTCTTTTAAAATGAAAATAGAAATTGTTTCAATAGCTAAAAAAGAGAAAACAATCTATGATCCGTTATATAAAGATTTAACAAAAATGATATCTCGCTTTGCTAAAGTAGAAGATACAGAACTCTTTCCTAAAGATGTGGCAAAAGCACATACTATCTCACCAGAAGCTTCTCAAAAAGCATACACAAAAGTTTTAGACCCATATATTAGAAAAGATTATTCTATAACATTACATCCTGATGGAAAATTAGTTGATAGTTTTGAGTTTAGTAAGCTTTTAAATGATAGAATATCAATTAAATTCTTTATTGGTGGAGCCTATGGCTTTGATGATGAATTTTTAAAGAAAAGTGATAAAGTAATAAGTTTGGGTAAATTAACTATGAGTCACAAAATAGCAAAAGTAGTTTTGTTAGAACAGATTTACAGAGGGTTTTCTATTTTAAGTAACCATCCGTATCATAAGTAAGGAGCAGTAATTGCAAGCAAGTGAGTTAAACCATTTTAAAGATATTTTAGAAAGTCGTAAACATCAAATTGAGATAAATATCTCAGGAGTTAATGAGGAATTAAATCAATTAAGTTCTTTAGAGTTAAATGATGAAGGTGATCATGCTTCTGTGAATAATAATTCTATGATTGAAAGTGCTATTGTACAGCAACAAGACCAAGAACTACAAGAGATAGAAATTACTTTGGGTAAAATGGTAATTGGTGAATATGGTATATGTGAGATGTGTGAAGATGATATAGGTTTTCAAAGATTGAAAGTAAAGCCACATGCTATATATTGTATCGATTGTAGAGAGATAGTAGAAAAATCTAAATAAACGAAGAAAGGGTTTAAGATGTATATTAAAAGATATACCATAGCTGTAGCTATGTTAATGGGAATAGTAGGTTGGTATGTTCATACTTACTTAACAAAAGAGACTATGGCTATAGATTTTTTTGGTCATCAGTTACCAGAGATAGCAATATTTTTATGGGTTCTTGTTCCTTTAATAGTTTTATATATTGCAAGTGTTTTTCATATGTCATTTTATTCTTTCTTAAATACTCTAAAATTTCGTAAATATGAGAAAGATTCTCAAAAAATGATAGATACAATGATTGATGCATATTTAGGAAGAGAAGATAGAGAGCATAAATTTACTACACAAAGATATAAACTTCTTGGTACATTAATTGATAATACAACTTTATTACCTTTTTCTTCACT
Organism: uncultured Sulfurimonas sp.; assembly: GCA_964642985.1. Lineage (GTDB taxonomy): Bacteria > Campylobacterota > Campylobacteria > Campylobacterales > Sulfurimonadaceae > Sulfurimonas. The sequence goes on along the minus strand of CAZXSD010000028.1, from coordinate 17,649 downwards.
ATCAAAAAAAATTCAAAATAGTAAGCTTAATGAAATCATTAATCTAATAGAAGATATTAAAGAGGGTAAAACAGTTGATTTGACTCCTTATTCATTATCATTGAATAATGATTTAGTTCTTCAAAATAATAGAAATCAATATGAAAATAAAGAGATTATAGCAGAAGAAATTCTATCAAATAGTTCTCAATATGAGTATGATTTATGTACAAAAGCTTATGAAGATTATGTAAAAACTTCATCATTAGAATTGATTGAAAAATATCAAAAATATATGGATAAAATAGCTTTATTCCAAATATTAAATAGAGTCAATTCAGAAGAAAATCCTTTAGATATATCAAATGAAAATATAATATCTTTGTTAAATAATTTAGAATTAACACAAAGAGATTATATAGATATTTCTATCTCTTTATCTACAAGAATGATACCTGAAGATAGAATTTCTCTCTTTGAAACTTTATCAGAAAAGAATGATACTTTAATGAAAGCATACTTATTTACATTATTTGATTTAGAGATGATAGATTTAGCAACAGAGATTTTAAATAATTCTCAACCTGATGAGTATCTGAAATTTAAAGCATATAATGCTTTAAAAAAATCTGATACAAATTTCAATATAAATTTGTTTATTTAATATGTTGAAAAATTTATCTTTCGATAACCCAATTTATGTTTTAGCACCTTTAGCTGGATTTACAGATCTTCCTTTTAGAAGTGTTGCTAAAAAATTCGGAGCAGATTTAACTGTAAGTGAGATGTTGAGTTCAAATGCTTTGGCACATGGTTCAGAAAAAACATTTAATATGATTAGAAAATCTCCCAATGAAGACCCATACTCTGTTCAAATTGCAGGTTCAAATGTAGATATTATCAAAAGTGCAGTTGAAATTTTAAATGAACATGATGGAATTGATATTATTGATTTGAATTGTGGTTGTCCTGTTCCTAAAGTGGTAGGTCATGGAAGTGGTAGTTCACTTTTACTAAATTTACCATTGATGAGCGATATTATCAAAACTATTAAAGACACTTCTAATAAACCTTTGACAAGTGTAAAAATTAGACTTGGCTTTGAGAAAAAAAACCATATTGAAATAGCTAAAATAGTAGAAGATAGTGGAGCTGATTTTTTAGCTGTTCATGGTCGAACACGTGCTGGTAAATTTAAAGCAGAGGTTGATTATGATGCGATTAAAGAGATTAAAGAATCGGTATCTATTCCTGTTATAGCAAATGGTGATATAAACTCTTATGATAAAGCTAAATGGGTTCTAGAACATACTGGAACTGATGGTGTTATGATAGGGCGTGGTGCAGTAGGTGCTCCTTGGATTTTTCATCAACTTAGGACAGGAACTAAAGATATAGATCAAGCTGTTAAGCATGAAATTATTATGGAACATTTTGATAAAATGATAGAATTTTATGGTTCTCATGGTGTTCCTATGTTTAGAAAGCATACTCACACATATTCAAAAGGTTATAAAGGTGCATCAGTATTAAGAAATGATGTAAATAGAATTAGTGATATTAAAGAGTATAGAGATGTTATTGATAGTTTCTTTAAAAATAATGAGATGGTAATATAGGTATGCTTAAAATAGGTAAATCTATACAGACATTAGATAGAAATGATATATCTGATAATCTTCTTCATTATTCTTATAATACAAAACACCTTTTATCTCTTATTGATCAAGGAATAGATCAGGAAGACCCTCTTTTTTTAAGTTCATATAGATCTTTTGAGGGAGAGGTATATGAAAATTTTCTTTATGAAAAGTTATTACGATATGTTGAAGATAATGATTATATTGAACAATTTATTTTAAAAGGTTTTCATCAAAATAAGTTTAAATCACATCCTAATACTCTTTCTATTAGTGAAAAACAGCAGATAGTATATAGAACGAAAAGTAGAGAGATAAGTGAGTTTGATGCTATTTTAATTACAAAAAATCAAGAGTTATATTTTGTTGAGATGACACTTGTAAAATCTGTTTTAAAGTTAAGAAAACGTTTAAGAAAGAAGAAAGCACTACTTGAAATTATATTTCCACATTATACGATAAAATCTTTGATTATTTTAAATGAGGGTGCAACTGGTATAAAACAGTTTCCTGACTACTGTACTGTATGGTTCACTGAAGAGTTTTCAGCAAGAGATGTACTTGATTATATTATAGATAAAGATAAAAGAGTTCTAAAGAAAAAAGATATAGTTAGATCAAAAAAGATGCTAGAGGCAGAGAGTTTAAAGCTATATCCATTTAGATATTATAATACTATGGTTTGGATTACAAAAACACTTCGAATGCATAAAAAGTATATTTTGGATGTTTATTTTCTTATGCATTATAAAGTGCAAAGGTACCATAATCTGTACAATAAGCTTTATATAGGGTATTCAAAAGTTTCAGAAGTTGCAGAACTATTATCGTTAAATATAGAGGATTATGATGAAAATCAAAGAGTTGTAATCGCTGTAGAAAAGAAGCATACAGATGAGATAGTCTTAACATACTATATTCAAAAGACACGTAAAAACTTATATCTATTCTCTTTTGATGATGAATCTAAAGTTATTAGAGAAAAAAAAGACCCCTATGGAATTACAGTAACAGAAGTGTATCATATCAATAAATTTATGGATGATAGTTATGAATTAAGTTTATATAATTTAAAGATAATTAAAAAACTTTTAAAAGAGAAAGCTATATAAAAATTTAGTTTTCTTCACCGTATGCAATTGATGAAGCTCTCTCTTTATATGCTTGAAGAGGTTCTTTATTGATTGATTCATCTGTATTCATTAATAGATTTAATTCATTATCTCTTTCTTTTAAGATAACTTCAAAAGCTTTTTGTGTTGTTGGCTTATCTTGTATAAATTTATCTAGTAAAATATTACTATTTCCCATTAAAACCAAATAACTTTGTTCTCCATAATCAAGCATAATAATGCTATTTTTACTATTTATATCTTTTTGAAACCTTATACTTGCAGTATTTTTATTTGAAACACTATCTTCTGTATTAGTTGATGGTATCTCCTCTTTTATTTTTTCCTTTTTATTTTCTTCAACAATATTTTCTTGAAATAGCCAAGGATTGTCACTTTTTTTCTTTTTGATTATCTTATTTTTTAAAACAAGTAAAATAATTATTCCAATAATTAATAAAGAAACAACAATATAATAACTTCTTGAAATACCTTCATCTTGTTTTGTTGGCAGATGGCTTAATTTATTAGCTGTTGCTTTTAGCTTTTTTATCTCTGTTAAGTTACTTGTTGTCTTTTTTGTAAAACGTAATCGTAAACCATAAGAATCTGAAGTTTTAGAGGCTACTAAAGATACTGATGAAGGAACTGTTACTACTATTTGTGTATATTCAAACATTGGAGTAATGCTTATTGATGTTAAAAAATTTGTAGAAAGTTTTTTCAATTTTGAAGATTCTATTTCAGCATCATTAAGTTTTATTATTATTTTAGAATGTTTTTTAGATTGTTTAATAACTCCATGATAGGGTGTATCAAAACTAATCATAACATCTACTCTATCTGTTCTATCGTAAACATTATAATTTAATATTTTAGCTCCAAATAAAGAACTTGATAATAATATCGTTAATAAAAAAAAATTAATCATGCTTTTTCTTTTGAAAGATAGTAAACGACAGCATTAGAATCTAAAACTTCATTCACACGAATAGCAAGATTTTTTTCATAAACCATAACCTCACCTTTCCCAATTATACGTCCATTAACATAAGCTTCAACACTTTCACCAGCTGGTTTGTTTAGATCTATAATAGAGCCTTTTTGAAGTTTTAGTACATCACTTACACTCAACATAGTTTCACCTAAGTCAGCAACAAACTCTATCTCCATATCCAGTAAACCAGAATAGTCCATCCATTTTAACTCTTTTCTTAGATTATCTTCACGAGTCAAGAGTTTATCTTTTTCATTGCAATAACTAATTTATGAGTATCTATTTCAATAGTTTGACTTTCTTCATATTCTAAATTAAAACTATCAAACTCAATGAAATTTGGTGTATTAATAGTAAAAATATTATGATTAGTTTCTTCTGCAATAACTTTTGCACTACCAACAATTAAGTTTGTAGTTTCTAGTGCCATATCGATTAAAGTCTCTTCATCACTTTCATCTTCTTCTAAGAAAAGTGTAGAAATTTTTTGCATAAATATCTTGTCTGATGCTAAGTATACTCTGTGTTTTTCACCATTATCAGCATCAATGTCGATATAAGTAATAATCATTTTGGTATTTGGGATTATATCCCCTATTTTATGTTCTTCACGAATTTGGTGAATACAAAAATTTTCTGAAGCTTTTATTATTGTTTGAAACATTGTTATAAACCTTTTAATTTGCTTTTGATTATACTTGAAACATACACAAATTACAATTAAAGTCAAAGGCATCTTAGAGTAAAATTTGAAAAAATATAGGTAGGAAAATGCTTGAGTTAGTTTTACTTGGAATTAGTGTTGGGGTTTTATCAGGATTTTTTGGAATCGGTGGTGGAACTATTCTCATTCCATCACTTTTACTTATAGGGTATAGTACAAAAATAGCAATAGGTATATCTGTTATACAGATGCTATTTAGTTCGATATATGGAAGTTATCTTAACCATAAAAAAGGAACATTAGATATTAATCTTGTTTTTTTTATAGGTATAGGAGGTTTTATAGGAGCATCTTTTAGTGGGTTTATTTCATCATTTATGAATGCTATCCACCTAGAAATAATCTTTTTTCTATTTGCTTTATTTGCTTTACTTCGACTGTTTTTGAAAACTAAAGAGCATCATCAGGAGAAAATAATAAGTAAAATTCTATTAATATCTATCGGTTTTCCAATAGGTATATTAAGTATGACTATCGGTGTTGGAGGTAGTATTATCCTTGTGCCTATTTTGGTTGGATTTTTATATATTCCACTTAAAAAAGCTATTTCAGCAGGTTTGTTTTTTGTAATATTCTCATCAGTTTCAGGTTTTCTTTCTCATTCACAAAGTGGAACTCTTGATTATGAGAGTGGTATCATAATTGGATTAGCTTCCTTGTTTGGTGTATATATCGGTATCCATTTAAAAGATAGAGTAGATAGTGATTTACAAAAAAGACTTCTAATTGGCTTATACTTAGTAATAGTTATTTATCTATTTCAACGAATATTTTTATAGTGAGGTAAAAAATGAAACCTAAACCTCCTCACAAACCAACATCTCCCAACCGTGAAAAATAAGCACCACTTTTTTAACCAGAACCCCTTGATTTGTATAAACTGTCACAAGAGAATCATTTTCATATTTATTCAGTTGAGTTATAGCTTCATCTTTTAGTTTTTTTACTGTTGCTTTATCTGCCTTATCCGAAAGTTTTATATATTTAAACTCTAAAAGTCCAACATATTTTACATAAGGGTTAAACGGTTTAATAAGAATATCTACAAACCCTTTATTTAGTTCTAATTCACTTTTAATAATATAATAGGGACTCAGTGAAAGATATGCCATATACATAGATTTCACACTCTGCTCTTTATAGATATAATCTCTTATTCCTGTGTTTTCTTTTATCATTTCAGCTAAATATCTGAAAATATTTAGCCCACCCTCTAGTGCAAACTCTTTTAAATACTCTTCAATTTTATCAGTATTAAGTTTAAATACTTTTTCTAACTCTAATGTATCTTTTAAAAAATCAATATCTATTCTTTTTACTGTTTCATTTGGTATTTTTAAACTTAAATCAAGTTCTCTGCTATCAATAGTAACAAGTCCCAAATAAAACATCAAAGATTTAAAATTATTTGTTTTTTCAAGATTTAAAGCTGAAAAATCCTGCACAAGATTTGGAATAGAAACTGTATCTCCTGCTATCAATGTTTGAAGTGTTTCAAAGTTCCCATTTAACTTTTTATTTGTATAAACGATAGTTCTAAGCTTTGAGTAATCACTTCTTACATTCATATCTATCATTTCATCAGGCATTTCATTATTTATTTTATAGTGGTTTATAAAATATAAAATCATATCTGTATTATATATTGATTCACTTCTCCAATTAAATTTATAGTTGTTATACCACTCTTTTAATATATTTTTATCTATATCAAGTTTATAATACTCTAAAATTTTATCGAGTTCCTCTTCATTAAACCCTACCATATCATTCAAATCTGGTCTCATTGAGATATTTGAACCTATATTAAACCCACTCGTAACATCAAACATCGTCATAGGTGTTACACCTGTTATAAATATTCTTTTAAGTGGAGAGTTTTCCATATCTGTTGCTGTTTTTAATATTGTAAAAAACTGTTTAAAGGAAGCAGTTTTTTCACTCACTAAACCTAAATATTCTGTTTTTTCTCTCAATAAAAGTTTATTTGCGAAGTTGTCGTATTCATCTATTAAAACCATTAGTTCCAATCTATTTTTTTGTAAAAATTTAAAAACAGTATTAAATAAAATTATTGGATTATTAGCTATTTCAACTATAATATTATATTTAGATATAAAACCTTTTAATTCCTCTAAAAGATTTATTCTCAAACTCTCTTCCACATCATTCACATCAATCCCACTAAAATTAAATCTCATAATAAGATATTTATTAACCTCTTTCGTAGGATTTTTACCGATATAAGTATCTCCATAAAGAGTTTTAAAATCATCTTTATAATGTTTGTCATAATAATAATGAAGCATAGAGATAAAAAGAGATTTTCCAAATCTTCTTGGTCTTAAAAAGATTAAATACCTCTCATTGAGATTTTCTAGTTTCTCTATAAATTTAGTTTTATCTATAAAATAATAATTCTTTTCTTGTATATCTTTATAATCTGCTATGCCATAAGGTATTTTTTTCATAATAATTTTCCTTTAAAAATGATGAGATTTACATCTATTAATATACTTTACTCTTCCACTCTGTGCAAAAATAGTAATAGGTGTCCTACTCTGAACAGCTCGTCTTAATACAGCTTTTTTATAACGTTTATCAAATGCCACAAGCATCTCATACTCTTCTCCACTACAAGCGATATTTTTATCTATTTTTGTATTAAATTTAAAACCAATATGGTTTACTTGTGCCAATTTTTCCAAATCACTATATAAACCATCAGATATATCCATACCAGAACTTAAAAATCTTCTTGTATTTTTTATAAATTTTTCTCTTAGTTTTATATCTATAAATTTAGATTTTGTATGAATTTTTCCTAAGTTAAATAGCCTTTTTAAATCTTTAGAAGATGCTCCAAGTTTTCCTGTGTATGCTAGAAGATAATTTTGTCGTAAGCCACTTCTTAAAAGAGGTTTTTTTGTTTGAGAGATGATAGTAATAGTAATATCTAGTTTAGTATTGCTAATAGTATCTCCACCGATTATCTCTATACCGAACTCTTGAGCTACATCTAAAAAACCTTTGGCTAACTCTTTCATCTGCTCTTTACTTATAGTTTTTGGCATCGCGACACTCAAAAGTGCATATTTTGGTTTTGCGTTCATCGCTATTGCATCAGATATGTTTACATACATAGACTTTTTAGCGATATGATAGTAACTCATCCACTCAGTTTTAAAATGAACATTTTCAAAAAAAGCATCTTTAGAATAAACCATATCATCTATGACAGCACCATCATCTCCTATATGTTTGTTTTGAAGTTGAGATATAAAATAACTTTCTAAATTCATCTATTTTTTTCCTTTACTATCAAGAACACAACGTATAAAATAACTATCTGATTTATAAAAATAATCATCATCGCCATTATCGAAAAGAACACCACAAGCTTCATCTTTTTCATCGCTATTTTCTGTACTACTCCAAAACCATTGCTCGGACATTGTCATAGAACTTACTAATGCTTCACTAATAAAACTTTCCTTAGTTGCAGAGTAACTATTTTCAAAACTATCATCTGTGATAAGAGTTTTCAACTCCTCAATAGTCGGAACTCTCCACTCTTGATAGTCACCGTAGTTTTCATCATTAAGCATCTCAGCATATTCAAAAACCTCATCCCAAGTAAACTCTCTATTTTCTATCTCTCGTTCCCAAATTAATCCAGTTTGAGGGTCTTGCCATAACATATCTGTTGATATACACTCTTCAAGTTCAGTTTCAATCTTAGCTTCTTCAACAAAAACTTTACTTTTATAATATTGTTGTAACCACATATATTTTGATTTAATAGTTATATCTGTATGAAATAGACCATTTTCTATAAGCTCTTCATACTGTTTCATATCTACATCCAACAAAAGATAATCCACAAAATAATAGTTATCAAAATCTTGAGAAACTAAATTTATATTTTCAGATATTTCATCATCTATTATACTTTGTTCAAAAATTACCCTAGGATAGGTAGATATAACAGAAGCCAACTCTTTAGCCTCATCTATCCCTTTACCTAAAAAAAGATTTTGATTTATATATGTATGTTGAGAGGAGATAGCCCCTTGAACTAATATTTGATGCTCTGTAATAAAATAGTGAGAGAGAAAACTGATAATAGAGGAAAGTTTTTCTATGAGAATAGTTTGAATATTATCATCACTAGAAATATTTATAATAATAGTATCAGATACCCAAAGATAGTTAAGATAAATATTTTCAAACTCAAACTCTTCTAAATAGTTATGTATATCACTAAATTTTTTAAAATAATCTTCCTCTTGAAGATGTTTTGAAAAATCTATTAAATTTAGGAATGCTGTGTATTGTATAATATTATTTGTCAATTTTCTTCCATTTTAAAGCTGGTTGTATCATCGCTAAAAAACTATTTTTTGCTTCTAGGTTTGCACTTGCTATGATATAACCTTTATGATTTATCGGGTCTATCTCTACACCTTCTAAATCTGTTACATAACCACCACTATTTTTTATTATTAAATAGGCCGCTGATATATCCCAAGCATTAGCATTTGATTCAAACCTTGCTATATAGTTACTAAATGCACCTTTTGCAACCATACACATAGAATAAGCTGTTGAACCACCTATTGAAGTTAGTTTTTTTATCTTATCCTCTTTAAAAAGTTGATTTAAAGTATTTACAATAGGATGTTCTCTTTCTGCTTTAAAGTTTACAACCTCAACATAAGTGTTTGCCTTTCTTAGTGGTAAAGTAAGCATTCTTATATATGATTTAGTACCTTTTTCAGTTTGAAAAAATTCATTTGTAAATGGGTTGAAAACAATAGCAACAGTAACCTCTCCATTTTCAATTAAAGATAGATTTATAGCACTCGTATTTTCATGTGTAATAAATGCCCAAGTCCCATCAATAGGGTCAATAGCCCAATAAGGTTTAGACTCATCAATAGCATTACAATTCTCTTCTCCAACAACTTGAATATCAAAACTATCTTTAAGTCTTTTGGTCATATAGTCTTGAACTTGTTGGTCAATATTGCTTAATGGTGTGTTATCTTCTTTCATCTCAAAGCTAAAAGTGTTTGTTTCTCTCGCTTCACGTATAATTCTACCAGCTTCTTCTACTATCTGTTTTGCGATTATTAGATATATGTTTCGCATTGGTTGTTATTTAGAACTATTTTCAAGAACAGTTTGCAGTTTATCAAACTCTATTTTCGGTAAATTCTTAACACTTTCTTTATCCATAATTTCAACATTAGTTATATCACTACTATCACTATTTTCTCGTAAATATTTCAATACACGTTTACCAAGAGCAAAAACTTCATGTTTAATAATGTCACCTTTATCATTAAAAGTTATATTTTCACCATGTAACTTACCATCAGCATAAATTTTTGTACTTTTTATACTACCATCTGCTTTAGAGATAAAATATTTTGTCTCTTGACCATGACGTTTATCATCTACAAAATGCTCTAACTTTGTTGCAATACCCTCACGTGTAATATGTTTAATTTTTGTAACACCATCTGTAACAGAGATAAACTCCCTAACATAAGCATCTTTAGCATCATAAAAATGTTTTGTAACAGATGTTTCTCCATCTATATAAGTTTCAGTTTGTTTATTTTTACTTGGGTAATATTTTATTTTTTGTTTTGTTTTCATAATTTTCCTTTTGTTTGTGAAGTGTAGCATATATATTTAATCTTTCTGAATCCAATTTTCAAAGGAGTATTGTTTTCATAAAGAGATTATAACCAAACACAAACTTAAAAAATGCTATCCTTACACTAATATATAAAAAGGATAGAGATGATTAAGTCATTAAGAGGAATGAACGATATTTTAAGTGAGGATTATGAGCGTTTTACGTATTTCATAAATTTAGCAACTGATGTAGCACAGAAGTATGGTTTTCATTTTATTGAAACTCCTCTTTTAGAAGAGACTGCTCTTTTTAAACGTTCTGTTGGTGAGTCTAGTGATATTGTTGGTAAAGAGATGTATCAGTTTACCGATAAAGGGCAAAATGATGTTTGTCTTCGTCCAGAGGGAACGGCTGGAGTTGTTCGTGCATTTGTTCAGAAAAAACTAGATAAAGCTGGTGGTGTTCAACGCTATTTTTATCACGGAAGTATGTTTCGTTATGAAAGACCTCAAAAGGGACGTTTAAGACAGTTTCACCAATTTGGTGTTGAGAGTTTTGGGATAGAGAGTGTTTATGAAGATGCTAATATGATTATGATGGTGAGTGACATCTTAAAACGTTGTGGAATTGGCTACAGACTTCAAATAAACTCTTTAGGTGACCAAAATTGTATGCCTCAGTATCGTGATAGTTTAGTATCTTATATAGAATCTGTTGAAGATGAAATATGTGAAGATTGCCAACGACGTAAAGAGACAAATCCTATCCGTGTTCTTGATTGTAAAAATGAAAAATGCCAATCTCTTTATGAAAAAGCTCCTAAACTTATAAATGCTCTTTGTAATGCTTGTGAAAGTGACTTTGATAAACTCAAAAATATCCTAGATAATAATGATATAGCTTATGAGATAGACACAAATCTTGTACGTGGATTAGATTATTACTCCAAAACTGCCTTTGAATTTGTAAGTGACAATATAGGAAGTCAAAGTGCCATAGCTGGTGGTGGACGTTATGATAGACTTGTAGAGTTCTTAGATGGTCGTCCAACTCCTGCTGTTGGATTTGCTATGGGGATAGAGCGATTAATGGAGCTTATTGTTATGCCTGAGAGTAAACGAGAAGGTTATTATATAGGTGCTATGGATACCGATACAGTTGATTTAGTGGTAAAACTTGCACAGAAAAAACGTCAGAGTGATAAAGTAACTATTGACTATAAAGCTAAAAACTTTAAGAACCATATCAAAGGGGCTGATAAAGTGAATGCTAAATATTTTACTATTATTGGGAGTAATGAGATTGAGAGTGGAGAAATTACTGTTAAAAATCTTGATGATAAGAGTGAAGTTTGTGTTAAGATAGAGGATTTTTAGGAAATTTTTCAACCTCCTGTTTAAGGGCTGTAAATGCCCTTTTACCCCTTAGTGAAACACTCTGTTTTATAAAAGTAAAGAGATAGATAAATAGTTATAAAAAAAGTATATAATACCATTACTAGATAAAAGGCTCAACAGATGAAACAAGAAAACATAATAATAACAGGTGCAAGAGAAAATAACCTAAAAAATATAAACCTAACTATCCCTAAAAATAAATTAGTGGTAATGACAGGAATAAGTGGTAGTGGTAAATCTACTCTAGCATTTGACACACTCTATGCAGAGGGACAGCGTCGTTATATGGAATCTCTTTCATCGTATGCTAGACAGTTTCTTGACCGTGTTGGTAAACCTGATGTTGATAAGATAGAGGGACTTACTCCTGCTATCGCTATTGACCAAAAAACTACTTCTAAAAATCCACGTTCTACTGTTGGGACTATTACAGAGATATATGATTATTTTAGACTTTTATATGCTCGTGTTGGTGTTCAGCATTGTCATAAATGTAAAAAAGTTATTTCTCAGATGTCTGCTTCAGATATTATCGCTGAGGTTGCAAAACTTCCAGAGGGTGCTAAACTTGTTCTTCTAGCTCCTCTTGTTCGTGAAAAAAAAGGTTCTTATGCTGATATGTTAGAGTCTTTAGTACATAAAGGCTATGTACGTGCCATGATAGATGGTGTAATGGTACGTCTTGATGAAGAGATAGAACTTTCCAAAACTAAAAAACATACTATAAAAGTTGTAATAGATAGAGTAGTGGTTAAAGAGGAAAATAGAGAACGTATAGGGGCTGATGTTGAAAAATCTCTTAAAGAGAGTTACGGAGAGTTGGAGATAGAGATACTTAACTATAAAGAGTTAGGCTTAAAAAAATCTCATATTCATTACTCTGAACATAATGCTTGTTTTGATTGTAAGATAAGCTTTGACCCTTTAGAACCTCTCTCTTTTTCTTTTAACTCTCCAAAGGGTGCTTGTTCTGAATGTGATGGGTTAGGGCTACGTTATGCACTTGATATTGATAAAATTATAGATAGTGATTTAAGTGTTGAAAATGGTGCTGTTAAAATTGTGTATGGTTTTAATAAAGGGTACTACTTTACATTTTTAAAAGGTTTCTGTTCTCAAAATGGGATAGATATAGATGTTCCCTATTCAGAGTTAGAGGAGTATCAGAAAAAAGCTATTCTTCATGGAAATATTGATGAGGTAACTTTTCTTTGGAAAAGGCACGAAGTAAAAAGACTTTTCCCTGGGATAATTAGAATCGCCTACGATATGATTAAAGATGAAAAAGAGTTAAAAGATTATATGACTGAAAAAGTGTGTGATGTGTGTGGTGGAAATAGATTGAAACTTGAATCTTTAGCTGTTAGAGTAGGAAAAAAAGGTGTATCAGAACTTTTAGAGATGCCTATTGCTAAAACTTATGAATGGTTCAAAGATGAAGAAAACTTTAAAACCTTAGATGCTCAAGATACACAAGTTGCACAGCCTATTTTAAATGAGATAAGAGAGCGTTTATATTTTCTTTTTGATGTTGGTTTAGGATATATAACATTAGGGCGTGATGCTAGAACTATTAGTGGTGGAGAGGCGCAACGTATAAGGATAGCTTCTCAAATAGGAAGTGGTTTAACAGGTGTATTATATGTTTTAGATGAACCTAGTATTGGTCTTCACGAACGTGATACTCAAAAACTTATAAGAACGTTAAGAAGTCTTCAAGAAAAAGGTAATAGTGTTATAGTTGTGGAACACGATAAAGAGACTATTGAAAATGCTGATTTTATTATAGATATAGGGGAGGGTGCTGGTAAATTTGGTGGAGATGTTGTTTTTAGTGGTACATTAGAGGAGCTTAAAAAAGCAGATACACTCACAGCTGATTATCTGTATGGTCGGAAAAAGATAGAGTATTTTTATAGACGCCCTCAAGATAAGATGATAGAGATTAAAAATGTAACACTTAATAACATAGAAAATCTTAGTGTTAAAATTCCTCTTAATAACTTTGTATGTATTACAGGTGTAAGTGGAAGTGGTAAAAGTTCTCTTATGCTTCAAACACTTCTTCCAACAGCAAGAGAGCTTTTAAATCACGCAAGAAAAGTAAATAAAGTTGCAGGTGTTGAGATAACTGGTTTAGAAAATGTAGATAAGGTTATCTATCTTGACCAAAGTCCAATAGGAAGAACACCACGGAGTAATCCAGCGACATATACGGGTGTGATGGACGAAATAAGAAATCTATTTAGTCAAACAAAAGAGTCTCAGATAAGAGGTTACACAACTTCACGTTATAGCTTCAATGTAAAAGGTGGACGTTGTGAGAAGTGTCAAGGGGAGGGTGAGATTAAAATAGAGATGCACTTTCTTCCAGACATAATGGTCAAGTGTGATTCTTGTGGTGGTAAACGCTATAACCAACAGACTTTAGAGGTAACCTATAAAGGTAAAAGTATTGCAGATGTTTTAGCGATGAGTGTTGATGAAGCCTTTACATTTTTTGAGCCTATCCCTAAGATAAATTTAAAGATGAAAACACTTGTTGATGTTGGTCTCGGTTATATTTCTTTAGGTCAAAATGCAGTAACACTTTCAGGTGGAGAGGCACAACGTATTAAGCTTAGTAAAGAGTTAAGTCGTAAAGATACGGGAAAAACTCTCTATATTTTAGATGAACCAACAACAGGACTGCATTTTGCAGATGTAGATAGACTTACAAATGTACTTCATAAATTTGTAGAGCTTGGAAATAGTATGTTAATTATTGAGCATAATCTTGATATGATTAAAAATGCTGATTGGGTGATTGATATGGGACCTGAAGGTGGTTCTGGTGGTGGACTTATTATTGCAGAGGGTTCTCCTGAGGATTTGGCTGAGAATTTTGAGAAAACGGGGTCTTATACTGGGGAGTATTTACGTAAAGAGTTGGCATTGCATAATGAAAAATAAAAGAAAAAAAATATTAACACTATCAATAGTTTTGTCACTATTACTTACTGCATGTGGAAGTCAAAATGATAATAGTAGTGTAAGAGATGCTGTCATAGATAAAGATGCGATATATTTAGATGAAAATAAACAACTTGATTTACAGTTAAAACAGAGTGAAGATATTGTCTCTTATGCTATTGGTGGAGAAGATGCTTTATATTTTAAGATAGATGCTACTAAAGGTTTTGTGACATTTAAAGTTTTACCAGATTATGAGATAAAAACTATTTATAAATTTAATGTGATAGAAACAGATAAAGATGGTAAAACTAATAGTTATGAGATAGTTGTTCGTATAAATGATATAGATGAAGATACTACACAGATAGGATATATAACAGATAGTGGTATAGAGGGTTTAAACTATAAAACTTCAAGTGGGATAATTGGTGTTACAGGGTATAGTGGTAAATACTATTTTTTAAATGGAGATAGTGTCTTTTTTAAACTTGGAAATGTAAAACTTGGGAATGAGGTAACAGCTTCTCAAACTATAACACCTATGGCATTGTATTCAGTAGAGGAGAGTAGTTATAAGAATGATACTGAGATAGTTAATCTTTTGAGATTTTTACAAACTTTAGATAGTGATGCATATCATAATAATGGAATTAAACTTGATGTAGAGACTGTTTCCTATTTTGAGACTATTGAAACTATCGATTTTTCTGTTGAAGAGAGTTTACAAAATATTTTACTGGAGGCTGGTATATCTAAACAGCTTATAGATGCTGATGTTGCTACAACCAATATGGATATTACACTTTCTAAAATAGACAATCAAATTATCTCTAGCACAAATGAAAGATATAAACTTTTTTATGATTATAGTAAAAACTATTTTTTATTGAAGCTTTTACAACTTGATGATAATATTAGTAATAGTATAGAATTTGCAAAAATGTATATAGATGTTGTTTTAAAAATGATGCAAGATACAATAGGTCAGGAACTTATAAATCAGATATTAAAAAGTTATTTACAAGAGAGTACAAATAAAGATATAGATGTAGTTATAGATAATACATCAGAACTTCTTTTGAATATTTATAACTCTTCAGAGGTAAAGGTAAATACTCAACAGTTAGACAATTTAAAAGAGCTTATGGAAAAGAAGAATATAGATGTTAATGAGTTTAGTTCTAATCTTCTTAATAGCAATTTTTTAAATGAAATATCTCTAGTTTTAAAATTGGCATCAACTCTTAGAAACAAAACTTTAGGCATAGAGTCTTTAATGAGTGAGATAAATAGTTCTCTTTTGG
Organism: uncultured Sulfurimonas sp.; assembly: GCA_964642985.1. Lineage (GTDB taxonomy): Bacteria > Campylobacterota > Campylobacteria > Campylobacterales > Sulfurimonadaceae > Sulfurimonas. Next base: position 1,891 of record CAZXSD010000028.1, on the reverse strand, counting down.
ATATAACATCTGGAGATAATGATATAGAGAGTAAGTCTATGGTTGTGTTAGCGAAGACTTTTTTAAATGAGTATTATAATAGTAATGCCAATCCTCAAGTTATGATAAGTTCAATTAATGAAAAATATGGTTTAGAGTTGGATAAATATATTACATTTGAAAATATAGAAGAGTTTGATAAAGTTATAGATGCTATCGCTCAACGTTATACAGATGAGAAGAGTTCAACTCATGATAAAATTTTATCGTATATAGAAAATCCATTAAATAAAGAGATTCAAGCAGAGGATTATAATAATAGTTATATTCGTGATGAGGTAATAAATTTTATATCTCAATATAATAGTTATTATGATTTGTATCAAAAAGAGAGTGCAGGTTTTATTCAATCACAAGATGTTAATTTTACATATTCTACTATCACATCAAAAGTAACGGGTAAAGTATGGATGGATAGAAATTTAGGCGCGAGTAGGGTATGCCAAGAAAATAATGATACACAATGTTTTGGAGATTATTATCAGTGGGGTAGAAAATCTGATGGGCATGAAAAACAATATAGTGCTATTATCTCAACACTAGCAACAACAACTACACCAAATAATGAACTTTTTATAGTTTCATCATCTCAAACAGATTATGATTGGACAACATCCGATAAAAATGGTTTAACAAGAGCTACGACATGGAATATCTGTCCAAGTGGTTTTAGAGTTCCTACATTAGCAGAAGTAAGAGCTGAAGAGATGAACAATGATGTAGATGCTTTTAATAAATTAAAATTACCACTATCAGGTTACCGTTTTGCAAGTGGTTTTTTAGGTTATCAAAATAGTATAGGTAATATTTGGACGTCCAATATTAATGGAACTCATTCCTATAGATTTTATTTTAGTGAAGATGATGCTGATATTAAAAAATATGGTCGTGCAGTTGGTTTTTCAGTTAGGTGTATTCAATAGTCAATAGTCAAAAGTTAAAATATAAGGAAAGAAGATGAAAAAAATCATTCTATCTGTTATCTTTTTCACAAGTTCTATTGTGATTGCTGAACAGACTATTTATCCAAAAGGAAAACTAAAAGAAGTTATCAAGTTGGGGGAAGATATTTTATTACATACTGATACAAATCTAATCTCTAAATCTTATGTCAATAGTAAACTACAATGTGTAAATTGTCATAGAAAAGGTAAAAATGGTAAAGTTGGAACAGATAGAGCAATAGGAACTTTTATTGGAACAGCAACTGCATTTCCTGCTTATTCACAAAGATATAAAGATATTATAAGTTTACAAAATAGGATAGATGGATGTTTTCAAAGATGTTTAGGAGGAGATAAATCTGTTGTAAATACAAAAGTAGGAATAGCAGTAGAAAGTTATATTACTTGGCTATCTCAAGGAAAACCAATAAATATGAATAGTATTGCTCCAAGAACTCCTTTGAAGACAAAGTTTTGGGGTGATAATGTAAAAAAATTTAAAATGCTTTTTAAAAAAGTTACTCATAAAAACTATCTAAATGGTAAGAAATTATATGAAAGAAAATGTGCCTCTTGTCATAGTAAGAATGGTAATGGTAATGGTTCATTTCCTCCACTTTGGGGAAAAGATAAAAATGGGCAATGGTTAAGTTATACAGCAGATGGAAGTATGGCAAAACTTCAAAATGGTGCAACTTGGATACAAGATAATATGCCTTTAGGTAAATCAAATACTTTAACAGATGAAGAAACTGTTGATATAACACTTTATATAAATGCACAAGAGAGAGCAAGTTATAAAGATTTTAAAGTAAAAGATAATTTTGAAAAGTTAGGATTAAATTTAGAAAAAATTAAAAATAAATAGTTTGTGTTAAGATTTTTAGTTGATGGTACCAGAGATGGGA